>JACOUZ010000214.1 GCA_016177515.1 Acidobacteriota bacterium | reverse complement strand
TGGTGAGCCGTGCTGGACTCGAACCAGCGACCCTCTGCTTAAAAGGCAGATGCTCTACCGCCTGAGCTAACGGCCCACCCGAAGAGAACGACGGTCATTCTACATCCTTCGCGCGCGGCGCGGCCTTCCGGGCGCCGGATCGCGGTCGCACGATCACGGAGTATTCACGCCTCAGGAGACCCACTCCGGGGAGTTCAGGGCGTGGTACCTGGAGCGCCTCGAGGCGGAGCGGGCGGCCGGCCCGGAAACGCCCGCAGCGCCGCATAGACCAGTGGCCCGCTGAGAAGCCCCAGGAGCCCCGCCCAGGCCAGGCGCCTCCCCCCGATCGGCACGCCCGCCCAGCAGATCAGAAACGGACCGACGCAGATGGCGATCGCCCCGATCCATCCTCCCGGCACGCGGAACCGTCGCGGCAGGTCCGGCCGCTTCCGGCGCAGCCTGAGGAAGGACAGGTAGATGAGGGTGTAGATCCCCAGGTTCAGCCACTGGTTCCAGACCACGATGTCGGTGAAGCTGCCGATCGTCAGGGCGATCACCGTGTAGACGGCCCCCTCGAAGACGAGGGACACCCAGGGGGCGCCGAACCGTGCCCCGACCGAGGCGAACGGCCGCGGGAACCGTCCTTCCTGCGCCAGGACCAGCGGCACCCGCGTATTCACCATCAGGGCGCCGTGGAACAGCGAGAGGTTGCTGGCGAGCCCCGCGAGGGCGATCCAGGCGCCGAGCCATCCGCCGCCGAGGCGGAACCCCAGGGTCGAAAAGTGGTGGTCGTCCCAGGCGGCGTAGGCCGGATCGATCGACGTGGCGACCAGGACCGGCAGCAGGTACCCGAGAAACAGGCACGGGATGGCCAGGGCGTAGGCCCGGCCGTAGGCGCGGGTCGGGTCCTTGACTTCGCCGGCGACGATCGACACGGAGTCGAGGGTGTTGTAGCACCACATGCCGTACATCAGGGCCAGGCCGAGCCCTTCGAGGGTCCCCTTCCCCGCGGCCACCAGAGGGGTCACGGCGCCCGGGTTGAGCCGCGGCGCCCCCAGAAGCACGAACAGGGCGAACGGCGCCAGGATGAAGAGCGTGAAGCCGACCGCCAGGCCGCCGCCGGTCCTGATGCCGCGCAAATTGATGCAGACGAACAGCCAGATGACCAGAACCCGCAGCCCGCGCTCCTGCCAGGGTCCGATGTCCGCAACCCAGTACTTCAGGTACTCGCAGAACAGCATCGGATAGATGGAGGTGTCGGCCAGCATCTTGATCCAGTACCACCAGGCGGTCTGGAAGCCCCAGAACCTCCCGAACGCCAGCTCCACCCAGCGGAAGAACCCCCCCTCCTCGGGGACGGCGCTCGACAGCTCGGTCGCCACGAGCGCGTGCGACAGGCCCCAGAAGACCAGGCCGACGACGAGCATCAGGACGGCGGCGCCCGGGCCGGCGTCGCGCACCATCGCCTCGAGCCCGAACGGGCCGGACGAGACGAAGACGAAGATGGTCCCCGCCAGGGTCAGGACACCCAGCCCGCGGCGCAGGCGGTGCATGGAGGAGGTCGTCACGCGGCCTGGAGCCTACCAAATAAAAGAGGCCCTTGCGGGCCTCTTTGACTTGCGGTTTACGTTTCGACTGCCGGGGGCTCTCTTCCCTTTCGTCCCCCTACGGGCAGGAGACCGCGACCGGCGACAGCCGGAGGGCATTGTTGAGACCCCGCCCAAGGGCCGTCCTGGCCCCCGCCGTGATGCTGCTGTGGCCGGCGAGGTAGTAGTGGATCGAGTTCGCCACCGGCTGCGCCACAGGCAGTGTGATCACCACGTCGGTGCCCACGGGCACGCCCGTCCCGGTTCCGCAGGCGACGATGGCCAGTGAGCCCAGGGACGTGTCGGGCGTCCCGGGGGTCGTCGACAGGCCGTCATCCGACTGCGAACCGCTGAACACGTCGTAGCCTGACATCGTGGGCGGCTGCGGCCGCGCCGGGAAGCGCAGGGTCGTCACGCCGGTGACGCGATCGTGAGACGCGCTGAGAGAAACATCGGAGCCGTCGCCCGCGTAGACAGCCAGGCTCGTGCTGGCGCCGGTCGTAGTCGTGCACTCGGTCTTGCTGCTGCAGCGCGCCATGACCTGGTAGGTGGCGTCGGCGGCCGGCGAATCCTTGAAGATCGCCTGGGCCGAAAAATCCTGCATCACGATGCCGTTCTTCCGGAACTGGAACTGCACTTCACCGTCCACGCAGCCTCCGGGGTTGGTGGTGCCGCTGGCGGAGAGCTCGGCGGTCTCTCCCTTCTCGTAGACGCCGTTGCCGTTCGCGTCCGCGACCGTCAGGCTCACGACGAAACCCTTGTCGTTGACCAGGGGATCGCACCTGCCGGCCGGCGAGCCGGGGCAGGTCGACGCCGGCGGCGTGTCCGGGTCCGGCACCGGGGACGCCTGCGTGGTGATGGCGCCCGTGATGGAGATGTCATCGACCCACCAGCCGTCCTCGTGCAGGCTGTTGTTCCAGCAGGTGCCGGCGCCGCAGCCGTACGTCTGGTAGTCCTGGGTCGGGCCGTTGAGATCGAACTCCCAGCTCGAGCCGATCCAGCGGATCTGGACGCGCGCGCCCAGGTAGTTCGTCAGGTTGAATCTGCTGAGCACCCACAGGGCCCCGCTGGGCGGCGCCAGGCTTCCCTGAAGGCCCGGGCCCGGGCAGCCGTAGGTCGTGTTCGTGCCCCAGGCGTTGCCGCAGTGCGACCAGACTCCGAGCGGGTAGCACATGGTCTCGTGGACGCCCCTGGGGGCGGGCGGCGCCGTGCCGGTGTCGGTCGGCGTCAGGTTGCAGTAGGTGACGCGGGCGCCGTACCAGCTCCAGACGTACGGGATGTGGTCGTAGACGTTCTCAAACGGCGCCAGCTTGTCCCAGGGTCCGAAGTTGTCGCC
>JACOUZ010000038.1 GCA_016177515.1 Acidobacteriota bacterium | reverse complement strand
TTGGAGAGGTCGATCCCCTGATCCTTCTTGAACTCGGAGTTGATCCAGTCGACGATGCGCTGATCGACGTTGTCGCCGCCCAGGTGCGTGTCTCCGTTGGTCGCCTTGACCTCGACGACCCCTTCGCCGACCTCCAGGATCGAGATGTCGAACGTGCCGCCGCCGAAGTCGTAGACCGCGATCACTTCGTCCTTTTTCTTGTCCAGGCCGTACGCCAGCGCAGCGGCCGTGGGCTCATTGACGATGCGCTCGACCTCGAAGCCGGCGATCCGCCCGGCGTCCTTGGTGGCCTGCCTCTGGGCGTCGTTGAAGTACGCCGGCACCGTGATGACGGCACGCGTGACCTTTTCCCCCAGATAGTCCTCCGCGGATTTTTTCATTTTCTGCAGGATGTATGAAGAGATCTGCTCCGGGCTGTGGTCTTTGCCGCGAATGCGGACCCGGACCGCATTGGCCGGGCCGGCCACGACGCGATACGGGACCATCTTCATCTCTTCCGTGGCTTCTTCCATTCTGCGCCCCATGAAGCGCTTGATGGAAAAGACGGTGTTCTCAGGGTTGGTGATCGCCTGTCGCTTGGCCACCTGCCCGACCAGAAGCTCGCTCTTGTCGGTGAACCCGACGACAGAGGGTGTTGTTCTCGAGCCTTCGGCATTCGGGACGACGACCGGCTTGCCTCCCTCCATGATCGCAACGACCGAGTTGGTCGTCCCCAGGTCGATGCCAATGATCTTGCTCATGTCTCCTCCTTGTGATGCTGCGCGTGTCATTAGTCGGTGCGGAGTATAAATGTTGAGTCTGATATTGTCAAGTCTGAATCAGCCGGCGTGAACCAACTAAACTATTATATATGAAGTGCTTATAAATCTATCTGCCGGCAGCGTCGGTGGAATTCACGATCTCGATTGGCTCAGATTGATTCTCGTTCGGCGTGAATGCGATACGGTATCCGCCGGGCAGGATCTGGTACTCGAACGGCCGCCCGACCGGATCGAGGATCCCCGCTGGCCTGAGCAGGTGCGCGGTCACCAGATACTTGAGATTCTCCGGGTAGCCGCGATTGAGGAGGTAATAGACCTGGATGGCGAAGTCGATTCGCTGCATCCGGCTGTGCGCGATGGCATTCCGGATGGAGCGCACCTCTTCCCCCCTGATCAGAGGCATGAGGTATGGCACCGCGGCTTCGTTGCGGAGCAGGCCCGCTGCGATGGTCTGGCCCCGGCGCGCCAGGAGCCCGGCGGCCGCCAGGATCAGAAAGAGGTATCCGACGGCCAGGAGAGCCCGCGGCAGGGCCCGCGGCGCCCGGACATGAGGCACGGCGGCCGGCGCGGCCGCGGTCTTCGGACGTGCCGCTTTCACCTCCTCCAGCAGATCCCGGGTGACCAGATCGTAGAGATTCCGGCAGGTGTCAAATTCGCTCAGAGAACAGTGTTCGATGATCTCCTGCACCGTACGCCGGCCGTCCACCAGGCTGTAGACCTTCCCCTCCTGATCGCTGAGCGTCACCGCGCGGGCGGCCTCGTCTTCGGTCGCCGGCGCGGTGGCGCCCCTCGTACCCGCGGCGATCTCGACGTTGGCCTTCCGGTAGACGGCCGCAAAGGACCGGATCCCCTTTTCGATCATCGGCCATTCGTCCAGGATGCGAGCACCCTCCATCAGGATGCTCTCCGCCGACATGGGGGAGACGTACTCCTTGTCGTACTCGACCCGCTCCTCCTGGGAAAAGTCGTATTCCCCGTCCCTCCAGCGGAACAGCCGGTAGACCATCTGGCTGATCTGGATCTGCAGCGCGTCGCGCAGGCCCTCCGGATCGATGAACTTGTTCTCGACCAGGATGTTCCCCATGCGCTTCAGGGTGCTCTTCTGGACCTTGAGGGCGGCCTGCAGTTGCGCCTCCGTGATGCGACCCGATTTGACCAGCACCGTGCCGAGCCGGTCCTCCAGCCGGCGGTGAAGTGCGTCGGCCGAGACGACGCTGCCCTCCACGAACGACACGGTCACGACTTCCTTGTCGTTCTTGAGCGTCAGGACCCCGGTCTTCTTCTGGATGCCGATGAGCTGAAAAATATCGGCCAGGCTGAAGTCTTTCAGCGTCCCCTTAAGCGCCATGGCGGATCACTCCCTGGCCGATTCGTGGGACGAAAGGTTGCCGAGAAGCCAGGCGAGCATGGCCGTCGCTCCCGGGCCGGCGACGCGCAGAAGGCCGATCGCACCGATTTCACCGGAGGGAACCAGGAGCTGTTCGTGCAGGAGCAGCCCCAGCCAGGCCGCGCACCAGACGACCAGGAGGAGCGCTCCGAAAACGGGGCGGCCACCCATGATGTGGCCGCCGCCGGGGAGCGCGAGACTGAGGACGCGCTCGCCGATCCAGACGCGGCGGCGGTGGCGCACGACCTGCTCCATCTTCTGGTTCTTGATGGCGGGCGCCAGTCCATCGCGAAGAATGAACAGGTGCATGCACTGCGAGCAGTGGTCGGGATGCTTCGTGACCACCTGGCAGCGCCGGCAGGACGCCCGGCCGCACCGCCGGCAGCGGCGGGCAGGGGCCGCGCGGGGAGCGATCAGAAGCCCCGGCACCAGCAGCGCCAGGGCCAGGCCCGTCCCGCCGGCGAGAGTCGCCGGTGCCTGGAGCGCCCGCGTCCAGGCGGACCGGAAGCCCTCGTCGAGGCGGAGCAGGAACACCTTCTTCCAGATCTCCCTGCGATCGTATCCGACGTCCTTCGGCAGCCTGCGGGCCCGGCCCTCGTTCCCCTGCGCCAGGAGCTCCGTGACGAGCGCGTCGTCGATCCCTCGCGCCGCCTTCAGCTCCTGCTCGGCCGACTCGAGGTGAAACGCCTCCAGGTGGGCCAGATGGCTGTTGTAGCGGGCCACGGCCAGGGCCGGGTCGGCCTCCCCCGCCTTCTTGTAGAAACCCTGCGCGATGGCGAATTCCTGCCGCAGTGCGTGCAGGTTCGCCAGGTTCACCAGGGCACGCGCATGGTGGCTGTCGATCTCGAGGGCCCGCCTGTACATTCGTGTCGCCTCGTCGAAACGGCCGGCCATCCGGTGCATTGATCCCAGCAGAAAGGGAAACATCGCCTCCTCCCGATGCTCCGACGCCAGCTTCTGCAGGGCTTGCTCGTCCTGCAGGTCGTACCCTCCGCGCGTCGACCGGATCAGTGCCCGCGCGCCCGGATCGACGGAGGTCCCGGCGATCCATTCCATGAGGCAGCCCGCCGGTCCGGCCCCGAACAGGATGAACAGGGTCAGGAGCGCGACGATCCTCTCGGCTCTTCGGAGGTAGGGGTAGAAGAGCACGGCCCAGACCGTCAGCAGCCAGACGACCGGCCCGAAGACCAGGACCGGCAGCGCCAGGATTCCCCAGCCTGCCAGGTGGGCCGACTCGTCCGTGAGGAGGCCCGGAAACCGTTCCTTCAAGTCGTGGAAGAACGAGGGGGCGCTTTTCAGGCAGATCAGGAGTAACGCCGCCGCCGTTCCGAAGCAGAGGGCGACGTAGACGATGACGAAGCCGTTCCCCGCCCGCTGGTAGATCGACGCCGCGTCCCCGAGACCGACCCGCAGGGCGGCACCGATCTCATGCATCGCCCCGCGCACATCGCGATCGCCCCGAAGCAAGGCCAGCGCCAGCCCGACTCGCGCCGCCGCCAGTGACGGGTCGAAGCTCGCAGCGAGACGAAAGCTCTCCTGTGCCCGGCGGTATTGACCCTCGTCCAGGGCGAGGCGCGCATTCGCGAGGAATGCGCCTGCGATTTCGGGCGCACCGCGCAGTCCTTCGCGGCGCATGAAGTCGAGGGCCGCCTCGACCTGCCGTGCCGCCTCCTCCGTTTCACCGCGCCGCACCAGAGCGCGCTGCCTGAACCACAAGTCGGCCAGGACCTCGCGCGCATCGATCTCATCCTGAGGCGGCAAGGGGGCCGGAGCCGTCGCCGCGGAAGGGGCGGCCTCCGCCGGGGGCATCACGGTCCCCGGGTCCTGGATGAGCGGCCGGTTGGGATCGAGGATGATGACTTCAGGTTCCTGGGCAGGCAGTGGGACGAATACGAAAAGGGCGGACAGGAAGATTGAACCCCGCGCCAGCCGGCGGCCGTCGCGTCCCGTCATGCAGCGAGGGTGCCCGGCCATGCGATCAGCGCCTTGGGTAGGCTCACGAGCGCTTCGAAGATTTCTTCTTCTGGAGGTTCACGACCGCCATTTTCAGGTCGTAGAGAAGTGACTCGAGAAGGCGTGCCTCGTCGCCCGACAGGTTGCCGCGAGTCTTGATCTGCAGCGCCGACAGGAGCTCGATGACCTGCCGCGCGCCATCGACATCCACCTCGACCTGGCCGGTGAAAGGGTTGGCCACCTCGCCCAGATTGGCAGCAGCCGTGGCGGCAAGGTTCCGGACGAGATTGACGAATTGCGCCGAGGCGGCCTGTTCCTCCCGTGACGGTGCGGCCCCGGGTGCGCGGGGAGCGTCCCCACCCGCGACGCGGCCGCCGGTTGCAATCGTTGCGGCCGGCTCATCGGTGGGCGCGTCCGGCATGCGTCGCTGACCATCGGATGTGAACGTGCGGCGATCGATGACCCGGATGTCTTCCCGCTTCTTCCCGTCGTTCCGTTCCATCGCCGTGAGGTTGCCTCCCAAGTTCGTCCCCGGCCGCCGGCGCGGACGCCGCGCGGATGGTAGCACCGCGGCGTCGGAGAACACAAGCCGCCGCCGTGCGACGCCGTGGCGCGGGCGCCTTCCCGGAGGCCGGTCCCCCGAGGCCGTTGCCCGGGTGTGTCGGCTGGACTAAGATGCGCGCGACTGGCTGGAGAGCGGCGTGTCGGAAATGGAGCGGCTCAAGGAGATCATGGATCGCCTGCGCGGTCCCGGCGGATGCCCATGGGATCGCGAGCAGACGTTCGAGAGCCTCGCCACCTTCCTCCTGGAGGAGACTTACGAAGTGCTGGAAGCCATGACCTCCGGCACGCCGGCCGCCCATCGCGAAGAGCTCGGTGACCTGCTTTTTCAGATCATCTTCCAGGCGCGCCTGGCCGAGGAGCGGGGCGATTTCGACATCCGGGACGTGATGCGGGAGGTCGGCGACAAGATTGTCCGGCGCCACCCGCACGTCTTCGGCGACGCGACCCTCGCGACTTCCGAACAGGTCCTGAAGCAGTGGGAGCAGATCAAGGTGGAGGAGCGCCGCGGCAAAGGGGACGGATCGATGTTCACGGGGGTTCCCGTGCAGCTGCCGGCCCTCCTCAAGGCCCTGCGCATCTCCTCCAAGGCTGCGCGCGTCGGATTTGACTGGCCCGATCGGCGCGGCCTTCTCAAGAAGCTCGAGGAGGAGAGGTGCGAGATGCTCCGGGCCCTGCGCGACGGCGGGCGCGACGCCGTGAAGGAGGAGATTGGCGATCTCCTGTTCACCGTGGTCAACGTGGCCCGCCACGCGGGGATCGATCCGGAACTGGCCCTCCAGGACGCCAACCGCAAGTTCCTGGACCGCTTCCGTTATGTCGAAGAAGGCCTCAGTCGAAGAGGGCTCGTGGCCTCTCCGGAGCACCGTGGCCTGATGGAAACCCTGTGGGAAGAGGCCAAGAGGAAGGTCAGAAGAACTTCGCCTGACCGAAGGTCCCCATCCTCCGGAACTTCTGATAGCGCGTCTCGACGAGCTCGGAAGGCGGCACGCTCCTGAGTTCCTCGAGCGCCGCCATCAGGTGCCCGTCGAGGATTTGCGCCTGCCGCGCAGGGTCGGCCTGCGCCCCACCGGCCGGCTCCGGAACGATGGCGTCGATGATTTCCAGGTCTTTGAGGTCCGGCGCCGTGATCCGCATGGCGCGTGCCGCTTCGCGCGATTTTCCCTGATCCGACCACAGAATTGCGGCGCATCCTTCCGGGCTGATCACCGAGTAGACGGCGTGTTCCAGCATCAGGACGCGATCGCCGATGGCAATGGCCAGAGCGCCGCCGCTGCCGCCCTCGCCGGTCACCGTGACCACGGTCGGCACGCTCAGCTGCGCCATGGTCCGCAGGCTGACGGCGATCGCCTCCGCCTGCCCCCGCTCCTCCGCTCCCTTCCCCGGGTAAGCGCCGGGCGTGTCGACGAACGTGAACAGCGGCCGGCGGAACTTTTCCGCCATCTCCATCACGCGCACGGCCTTGCGGTAGCCCTCGGGCCGCGGCATGCCGAAGTTGCGGCGCACCTTCTCGCGGGTGTCGCGTCCCTTCTGGTGTCCGATGAGCGCCACCGGCGCTCCCTTGTAAGTCGCGAAGCCGGCGACGATGGCCGGGTCGTCGGCGTACTTACGATCTCCCTGGATTTCCACGAAGTCGGTGAACAGAAAACCGATGTAGTCGAGCGTGTAGGGGCGTTTGGGGTGGCGGGCCACCAGGGCGCGCTGCCAGGGAGAGAGCCGCGCGTACACTTCCTGCCGCAACGCCTGGAGCCGCCGCTCGAGCCGCTCGATCTCGTCGGCGCGATCGTCGCCGCCCGGCACGCCGGAGAGCTCCTCGATCTTCTTCTCCAGCTCGCGCAGCGGCCGTTCGAAATCGTCTTCCTCGGCGGCCATTGCCGTAGTCAAGCACACGCGCTCGAACGGTGTCAAGCAACCGGAGGGCTGAGCTATCCCCAGATACGGATGGCGGGCCGCAGCGCGGTGCGGCTCATATTCGCTCGCGAGGGATCCTGGGTAACCCTCTCGCCCGCATGGCGCGGCTCAAAATCGCCGCACCGCGCTGCGGCCCGCCACCCGCCCCTGGGTATGCCTCTCTCCGCCCGGCAGGTGGAGACTCCCTCATCGCTTCACCTGGGTGAGACGAAACAACCGGCCGCCAGGCGCCAGCGACGGCACATCGTCCCGGATACCGACCCGGCCCGCCATAAACCACCTCAGGTTCGGGTGGCGCCTGGTGTTGGCCATGACGCGAGGAGCCCGCGGACCGGTGCGCGGAGAGATCTCCGGAGGTGCGTGAAGGGCCAGACCGGGCCGCCGCCGCTCCGTCAGGCTCGCGGGTGGAAGTCCTTGTAGATCCTGCGCAGGCGCTCGCGGTTGATGTGCGTGTAGATCTGGGTGGTGGAGATGTCGGCGTGCCCGAGCATCACCTGGACGGAACGGAGG
>JACOUZ010000221.1 GCA_016177515.1 Acidobacteriota bacterium | reverse complement strand
CTCGGGATCCTGGCGACCACCGGCACCGTGACGCCCTTCATCGGCCTGTTCGGGACCGTGTGGGGCATCATGAATGCCTTCCAGAGCATCGGCATCACGGGATCCGCCAGCCTGGCGGCGGTCGCGCCGGGGATCTCGGAGGCGCTGGTGACGACCGCGGCGGGGCTGTTCGCCGCCATCCCGGCGGTCATCGGCTACAACGTCCTTCTTGCCCGGGCGCGGCGCCTGGGCGGCCGGATCGACCGTTTCGTCCTGCATTTCGCCTCGATCGCCGAGTCGCAGATCGAGGCCGGGCGCACCGCCTCGGCCGCCTCCGAGGCGGCCAAGATCCGCCTCTGATCGGAACCGGAGCCGTTCCATGGGCATGAACCTGCCGGCGCGCGGCCGCAACCGCTTCGGCCCGTCGCTGTCGGAGATCAACGTCACGCCGCTGGTGGACGTCATCCTGGTGCTGTTGATCATCTTCATGGTGACGGCGCCGATGATGACGCGCGGCATCGACGTGAAACTCCCGCGGACCGAGTCCGGCTCGGACGCCACCGAGCAGCGCATGATCGTCAGCGTGGACCGCGACAACACGGTCTATCTCAACGATCGCCCCGTGAACCTGAACCTGCTCACCGACCGCCTCAAGACCGAGATGAAGCGCACCGGCCTCGATTTCGTGTTCCTGCGCGCCGACCAGGAGGTCCCCTACGGCCGCGTCATGCTGGTGATGGACCAGATCAAGAAGTCCGGCGCCGACCGGGTCGGCATGGTCACCCAGCCCGCCCGCTCCACCCAGAAGAAGGGCGCCGCGAAATGAGACGACGGCTGGATGCCGCCGATCTCGGGCCGCCCGCGGTTCCCCTGGGTACGACCCTCACGCTTTCCATGGCGCTCCACCTCCTGGGGTTCGCCCTGGTCATCGGACTGCCGAAGCTCCTGCCGCGGCCCGCATTCGCTCCGGTCTACGTCGTCGATCTCGTCTCCCTCCCCGGCGGGCCGGCGGCGGCCTCTTCCCCGCCGGCGGCCGCTCCGCAGCCCGCGGCCGCGCCCGCCCCCAGGAGGGAGGAGAAGGCGATCAAGATCCCCGAGCCGCGCAGGACGAAGCCCGAGCCGAAGAAGACGCCGGCGCCGAAGAAGACCCCGGAGGCAAAGCCTTCCCCCGCGCCCTCCGCCACGGCACCAGGCCAGGCCCCCGACCGGCCGACATCCGCGGACCGATCTGCGGCGCCGGATCGGCCGGCGCCGCCCGCCGCAGAGACCGGCGTCCCGGGAGGCACGGGGGCCGCCGGGGGGGGGTTCGGCGGCTCGGGCGCGGCCGCCGCCGACGCGCTGACCTTCTACGCCTCCCTGGTCCGCAGGAACATCGAGAACGCCTGGAAGAAGCCGATCTACCCTCCGTCCGAGACCGGCAGGCGGGCGTTCACCACCCAGATCCGCCTGACCCTGACGAGCAGCGGGCGCGTGGCGAACGTGCAGGTCCTGGTCCCGAGCGGCTACGAGGCGATGGACCGGTCGGTCCTGGCGGCGGTCAACGAGGCCATGTTCCCGCCGTTCCCGTCGTCGCTGTCCTATGCGTCGCTGCCGTTCCCCGTCGAGATCGTCCTGACCCCCGATTAGAGTGCCGTGCCGGAGACTCCTTGAAACTCTTGCGACGGTTTGCATGGCTTTCCCTTCCCCTGGCGTTCACTGCCGCCACGACGGTGGCGAAGCAGGAGGCCCAGGCGCCGCCCACCGAAGCGCCGATCCCCTCCGTGCCGATCATCCGCATCGTCGGCGCGGCGCGCCCGAAGATTCCGATCGCCCTGCCGGCGCCGCAGTCCCCGGCCGGCGCCAGGGCGCAGGAGGTGGCGGGGACGATCCGTGACACGGTGCGGGACGATCTCGACTTCTCCGGCTTCTTCTCCATCGTGCCGGAGGAGTACCACAAGCTGGTGCGCCTGGACGCCGGGGGCCGGATCGCCTTCAAGGAGTGGCAGGGGATCGGGGCCGACGCCCTGGTCTTCGGGGCTCTGGGCCCGGAGCCGGCCACGCTCGTGTTCGAGGGCCGCCTGTACGACACGGCCGATCAGAAAGTCCTGCTGGGGAAGCGCTATCGCGGGGAGCCGGACCAGGCGAGGCTGATCGCCCACCGGCTGAGCAACGAGATCGTCCAGCAGTACACCGATCAGCCGGGGATCTCCCTCAGCCGGATCGCCTTCGTCTCCCAGGTCGGCAAGGGGAAGGAGATCTACGTCATGGACTACGACGGGGCGCGGCCGAAGCGGATCACCGCCAACGGCTCGATCAACCTTTCGCCGGCCTGGTCACCGGACGGCCGCCAGATCGCGTTCATGTCGTACCGCTCGGGCGCGCCGGAGCTGATGATCATCAACCACGAGGGAGAGCTGGCGAAGGCGTTCGCGCAGCAGGGAGGGCTCAACAGCGCCCCCGCATGGTCCCCCGACGGCGACACGCTCGCGTTCACCAGCAGCCGGGACGGAAACGCGGAGATCTACCTCCTGCGCCTTGCGGACCGTTCCCTGACCCGGCTGACGCACTCGGACGCGATCGACACGTCGCCGGCCTGGTCGCCGGACGGCAGGCAGATCGCCTTCACCTCCGACCGCGCCGGCAGCCCGCAGATCTACCTCATGGATGCCGGCGGCGGGAACGTGCGGCGGCTGACGACCGAAGTTTCGTACTGTGACGCCGCCTCCTGGTCGCCGCAGGGGGACAAGATCGTGTTCACGGCGCGGGTCCCGGGCGGCTTCGACATTTTCCTCAAGGACCTGAAAACCGATCAGATGGGCCGCCTGACCGAACATGCGAACATCAACGAGTGGCCGCGCTGGTCGCCCGACGGCCGCCACCTGGTGTTCGCTTCGAACCGCACCGGCAATTTCGACATCTACACCATGGACGTGGACGGCTCGCGCGTGCGGCGGCTGACCCGCGGCGGCAACAGCTATTCGCCGTCCTGGTCGAGATGAGGCGTCCGGGCGCGTGCTATAATCCCGGCGCCTTCGAGGGTGGACGATTCGAGTGAATGTCGCGCGGCCCGACGGTCACCCGCCGCGCCGCGCGGGCCGGCCGCAGGTTCCCGGCCGGCTCTTCCCCTGATGTGGAGGTGACGCGATGCCTCGTGGTGTTTTCCGCAACCTGGCGCTTCCGGTCCTCACCCTGCTCCTGGCCTCCGCGATGGCAGCCTGCAAGAGCGCGCCCGTCGCCGAAGCGCCGGTCACGACGCCGCCGGCCTTCGAGTCGGGCCCCGCGGCACAGCCCGCCGAGAAGGTGGACGAGACCGCCGGCTTCCGGGAGGCGGATACTTCGGCCGAGCCGGTGAGGGAGTCGGCCTCGTCCCTGGCCGAGAAGCTGAACGCGCAGGGCGTCCTGAAGCGGATTCACTTCGACTTCGACAGGTACGAGCTGAAGTCGGACGCCATCCGGACGCTGGGCGACGACGCCGCGGCGATGAAGCAGTACTCCCAGTTCAAGGTGCGCATCGAGGGGCACTGCGACGAGCGCGGCACGGTGGAGTACAACCTGGCACTGGGAGAGAAGCGCGCCAGGGCGGCGCGCGATTACCTCGTGTCCCTCGGCACGCCGGCGAATCGCCTGAGCATCGTTTCCTTCGGCAAGGAGAGGGCGCTCGATTCCGGCCACAACGAAGAGGCCTGGGCGCTGAACCGTCGCGCCGAGTTCTCCTTCCTGACCGAGTGAGGCGAAAGTCCGAAAGGGTCGTGGTGTCGTGGCGAATCGCAGGATCGGCCGCGGGGCCGTGATCGTCCTGGTGGCGGGAGCCCTCGGCCTTGCAGGGACGGGATGCGCCAGCGCCACGGGGACCGCGCAGCTCCAATCCGACCTCGATGCCCTGCAGCAGCAGGTCTGGAAGATCCAGAAGGACGGCGCCGCCCTGGCGCAGCAGGTCGCACAGGCCGGTCAGCCGCCTGCTGCTCCGACGCCGGGGGAGCCGGTGGCCGAGCTGCGGGCCCGCCTCGAGACGGTGGCGGGCGAGGTGCAGGTGCTGCGCACGCGCGCCGAGGAATCGGAGCAGCGGCTCGCCGCACTG
>JACOUZ010000219.1 GCA_016177515.1 Acidobacteriota bacterium | reverse complement strand
GTCGTCGATGACGAGCCGTTCATCCCCGACTTGATCGAGGAGATCCTCTCCGCGCAGGGCCACCGCGTGACCAAGGCGACGAACGGGAACCAGGCGGTCGAGCTGCTCGCCTCGCAACGCTTCGACCTGATCCTCAGCGACTTGAGAATGCCCGGCCTCGACGGGATGGGGCTCTACAGGGAAATCCGACGTCGCTGGCCGGAGCTGCTCGGCAGGCTGGTCTTCATCACCGGTGACCAGGCCAACGAGGAGACCAAAGCCTTTCTGGCCGGGATCGGCTCGCGCTTCATCGGGAAGCCCTTCAGCCTGGCCGACCTGCGGAAGGTGGTCGAGGAGATCTCTCCCGGCGCGCCCTCCGGACCCCGGTCGGACCGGGCGTCCGCAGCCTGAGCGGGTGAGAAATCCGGGTCAGTGCCTGCTCAGGCGGGGTGCCGGACCACCACGACGGTCTGGTCGTCGCGCGGCCGCGCGCGCCGCGAAAACGCCTCGACCTTCTGGAAGATGAGATCGGCCAGGCCCCTGGCGGGAAGGGAGGGGTGACCGGCGATGATCGCCTGCAGGCGGGGAACGCCGAAGTCCTCCCCCTCGGGGCTCTGGGCCTCGGTGATCCCGTCGGAGTAGATCACGATGACGTCGGACGGCCGCAAACGCAGGTAGCCGCGCTCGTAGTGCGCGTCCGGGTCGGGCCCGAGGACGAGGCCTCCCTGGTCGAGCTCCTGGAACCTGCCGTCCTGGCAGAGGAGCGCCGGCGGGTGGCCGGCGTTGCAGTAAATGAAGTTGCCGTTTCTTTCGAGCTCTCCGTAGAACAGGGACGCGAACCGAGTGACCAGCGTCGAGCGGTTGATCACCCTGTTCAGCCGCTCGATGGTGCTGACGATCTTCAGGTGCTCGGCCATCCCCATGCGCAGCCCGGTGATGACGTCGCGCGCCTGCAGGGCGGCGGGCAGCCCGTGCCCCGAGGCGTCGGCCACGGCGATGCCGAGGATCCGCTCGGAATACTGGATGAAGTCGTACAGGTCGCCGCCGACGGCATCGGCCGGCACCGAGCGGCCGTGGATGTCGTAGCCCGGGAATGAGGGGGAGGACTTCGGCAGGAGCGAGAGCTGAATCTGCCGCGCCTCCTCCATGATGTTGTGGAAGCGCTGCTGGCGGATCTTCTGGCCGATGACGTGCTGGATCGCGGACAGAAGGTAGAGGGTCTTCTCCCGGTTGAAGTCCCCCTCGATGCTGAACGACAGAAGGTACTGGTTGTCCCGCCCGATGGTCATGGCTGCGAACACCGTGACGCCGAGCGGGTCTTCGATGGTGTGATCGAAGCCCGGATCGGTCTCCTTCATGATGAGGATCCCGCGCTCCAGGAGCTCCTGCACGGCGGCGTAGGTGATCGGCACGGCATAGCCGAGCTTGTCCGGCGGGCTGTCGCCGTACCACCGCCTGAGGACGTAGCGGCTGTCGTCCACCTTCTCGTACAGACGGCCGGCGACGAAGCCGAGCTCCTGCGGAAAGTCCTTCAGCAGCGTGCGCAGCATCTCGTCCAGGGATGCGGTCAGGTCGTGCCCGCCCTCGACGGCGCTGAGCGCCGTGTCGAGCTTCCGCCAGAAGGAGCGGTAGACGGCGGAGCGTTCCGCCGGGGCGGGCCGATCGGGGCGCGCTTCCGTGCCGGCTTCGGGCTTGAGCGTTTCCATGGCGGGAAAAATCGTATCACACGGCCCGCGGACGGCCCGGCCGCACCGCGTCAGCCGCCCAGGCGGGCCAGGCCGGCGCGGGCAGCCCGGTCGCCGGGGTCGGCGGCGACGGCCAGGCGGAAGCGCTCGCGCGCCCGGGCCGTGTCGCCGCGGCCGGCGTAGATCTCCCCCAGGCGGGTGTGGGCGCGGGCGTACGCCGGGTTGAGGCGCGTCGCCTCCTCGAGTTCGCGCGCCGCCTCGTCGAGTCGATCCTGGTTCTTCAGGGCCACGCCCAGGAGGTAACGCGCCTCTTCACGGCCGGTGGAGAGGCCGCGGCGGTAGACGGTCTCCTCCTCGGCGTACAGCCGTTTCCTGTGCAGGATGATCCCCTGGGCCTTGTAGGCCGTCCAGAAGCCGGGATTCTCCTCCTCCGCCCTGCGGTAGGACCCGAGCGCCTCGTCCTCGCGCCCGAGCCTGTCCAGGCTGTTGCCGCGGTTGATCCAGGCGTAGGCGTTGCCGGCCCACCGGGCCACCGACCGATCGAACGAGGCGATCGCCTCCTCGTGACGGCCCCGGGCTGCCAGCAGGTTGCCGACGTTGTAAAGCACGTTGGCTTCGGCAGAATCCCTCGGGGCGCCGAGAGGGAAGAAAGAGACGAGGGCCAGGCCGCCGGCCAGGATCAGGGCCCGCACGTCGCCGCGGGACGGAGCTCCCGCCGCGCCGGCCGCCGCCCAGACGGTATCGACCAGGTGCGCCCCGTAGATCAGGAGGGCCGGCACGAGGGGCAGCCGGTAGCGCGATGACACATAGAAGATGAGCGGGGTCGCCGTCGCGGCGATCGAGTAGATGGACAGCGCGATCGCCGGAGGGTGCGGCCGGCCGGCTTTCAGAACACCGGCGACACCGGCGCCGGCTATCGCCGCGAACGGCAGCGCCAGGAGGCGCAGCCACGGCACCTTGTCGCGCTCGTAATAGAGGCTGTACTCGGTGGGGGCCTCGTAGTCTCCCAGGAGCGCCGCCAGCTTGCGCGCTTCGAGGAGGATGAAGGCGCCGGGCGACGAGGCGATCCAGGCGAGCCCCTTCTGGAAGAAATGCGCGCTCGTCTCCGAGCGCCGCATGGCCCGGCCGGTGTCCCGCTCGGCGATCGCCTGCTCCTCGGTCGCCTGGGTCTCCGGCGCGCCGCTGAAGCCGGGCGCCGCGTTGTACATCCCGGAGGCGTTCGGATGGTTCCCCTGGTAGAAGGTGGTTCCCCCCTGGCCGGACAGCGGCAGGAAATCCCCCGCGGCGTAAAGGTTGTGGGCGGTCACCGGCAGGAGCCCGAGGACCGTCCCCAGGAGCAGCGCCACGGCGGCCGGCGTCGCGCGGCGCCAGGCAAGGCTGGCGGCGTAGAGCGGCGCCAGCAGCACCGTGCCGGGAAGGCAGGCGGAGGCGACGCCGATGACCAGGCCGGCGGCGACCCAGCGGCCGGAGTTGCCCCGCCGCCGCCCACTGGCGCCGCGCCCCCGGCCGGCGTCGTCGCGCCCCCCCATCGCCGCCGTCTCGGCGCCGACCAGGAGGGCGAGGGCCGTCAGGTCCAGAGTCAGGCCGAGCGTGGTGCCCAGGACCTTTGTTTCGTAGAAGGCGAAGGGGCCGTACAGGGCCGCTCCGGCGGCTGCGAGGATTCCGGCGCGCGGCCCGAACAGGGCGGCGCCGATTCGGTGGATCAGGACGATGCTGACCAGGCCGAGCAGCGCCTGCAGGAGGTAGACGAGTGCGAGAGAATGGCCGGCGGCGCGGAACAGCACCCCGAGGACATAGGGATACAAAGGCGGGAAGTAGAACGCCTGGAGACCGAGCCACTCCCCGGCGGCGATGCGCACCGCCCAGGAGTCGTACACCGCCGAGTCGAGGATCAATCCCCCGAACAGGATGTCGTCCCGGGCGTAGAAGAAGAAGTAAATCGCGCGGAAGTGGGCCGCCGCGAGGAGGATGATGGCCAGCGACGTGGGGATCCCCCGGGGCGGGTGGGCCTTGTTTTCGTGGGCGCCGCGAATTATTGTCTCGACATGCACGCTCCGAGAATACCGCAGAAACTCGTGACCATGGCTGCCGCCCTGGCGCTGGCGTCCGTCGCGCCGGTTCCGGCAGGCGCCCAGCCCTCCCGCGGCGCCGCGGCGGCCGGGGCGGTCAAGGTCCTCAACGTCCCCGTCAAGGGAATGACCTGCGCGCTGTGCACCCGCGGCGTGGAGGAGTCGGTCAAGCGGCTGGACGGCGTGGTCGGGGCCGCCGCGGATCTGGATGCCGGGCTCGTGCGGGTGGAGGCGGCCGAGGGCAGGTCGCTGAGCATCCACGAGGTGAAGGACCGCGTCGTGAAGGCCGGCTTCAAGGTCGGCGGCGAGTGCCAGGTCGAAGCGCACGGCCGGTTCAGCATCTCTCCGCAGGGACGGATCACGTTCCGGATCCCGGGGACGCCCTACGCCTACCAGGTGCTCGAGGGGAGCGAGATGCTCCGCCTGTTCCGCAGCCACCCGGGCCTGAAGGGAGACTTCTTCATTTCATTCCGCCTGCACGATCATCCGCGCTGGAAGCCGCCGGCCATCGCGATCATCCGCGCCGAGTACCGCGGGTCGGCGCCGCCGGCGCCGGGACGATGAGTCAGCGGACGCTCCGCAGTCCGGGCGTGCCCGGACGGCTGGCGGCCGGCCTCCTTACGCTGGGGGCCGGACTGGGTCTGGCGTGGAGCGGCGCGGAGGCGGGCGGCGCGCAGGCGGGCGGCGCGCGCGAGGATCCCTACGCCAGGATCGTCCTGGAGGACACCCAGGGGCGCGCCATCCCCCTGAGCCGATTCGCAGGGAAAGTGCGGCTGTTCGACATCTGGGCGTCGTGGTGCGGCCCATGCCGCATGGGAATCCCGCACCTCAACCGCCTCTACGACCGCTACCGGGACCGCGGGCTGGTCGTGATCGGCGTGTCGGTCGACGATCGGCCGGCCGACGTGGAGGCCTTCATCCGCGTCACGCCGATCACGGACCCTGCCGGGATGATGAACCCCCAGGTGGGGAGGGTCCTGGGGAGCCCGGAGGCGGTGCCGACGAGCCTCCTGG
>JACOUZ010000222.1 GCA_016177515.1 Acidobacteriota bacterium | reverse complement strand
GGCTGGGGCTTCGTGGCCGTGTCGGCCGGATCGACGCTGGGGGCGGCGGGGGCCTTCCTGGTGGCCCGCTACCTGGCCCGCGATCGGGTCGAGCGCTGGGCGCGGGACAACCCGCGCTTCGCGGCGATCGACGAGGCGGTCGGCCGGGAAGGCTGGAAAATCGTCCTGCTCACCCGGCTGAGCCCGGTCTTTCCGTTCACGCTGCTGAACTACCTGTACGGCCTGACGCGGGTCCCTTTCGCGGCCTACGTCCTCGCATCCTGGATCGGCATGATGCCCGGCACCGTGCTGTACGTCTATCTGGGGTTTGCGGGGCGCGCGGTCGCCCAGGCCGCCGCGGGCCGGGCGGAGCGCTCGTCCGCCGAGTACGCCTCCTGGGCCATCGGTCTTCTGGCGACGATCGCCGTGACGGTGTACGTGACCCGCCTCGCCCGCCGGGCTTTGCAGAGCCGGGCCGGATCGAGTGCACGCTGAAGCAGCACGCCCCGGCCGCCGAAGCCGGGGGCGCGGCGGTGAATGGGCCGGAGTCGGTGCGTGACCCGGATCGAGTCCTTCTTCATCCCCGGTCCCGCCGGCCGGATCGAGTGCATGCTGAAGCGGCCCGCCCCGGCCGCCGAAGCCGTCGGCGCGGCGGTGATTTGCCACCCGCATCCGCTGTTCGGCGGCACGATGCACAACAAGGTCGTGCACGCCGCGGCCGAGGCGCTTCTGGCGGCGGGCCTGCCGACGCTGCGCTTCAATTTCCGCGGCGTCGGCGTGAGCGGCGGCGCCCACGACGGCGGGCGCGGCGAGCAGGACGATCTGGCGGCGGCGATCGGTCACCTCGCCGGGCGGCATCCGGGCCGGCCGCTCCTGGTCGCGGGCTACTCGTTCGGCGCCGTGGTGGCGCTGGCAGTCGGCTGCAAGGACGCGCGGGCGGCCGCCCTGATCGGCATCGGGCTGCCGGTCACCCTGGCCCGCTTCGACTTCCTTCCTGGATGCGACCGCCCGCTGACGCTCATCCAGGGAGACGAGGACGTCTTCGGCCCGCTGCCGATGGTCATGGCCCTGGCAGCAACGCTCCCCGGAGGGGCGCGCGTCGCGGCGATCAAGGGGGCGGCCCACAATTTCGCCGGGCGGCTGGACGAGCTGGCCCGCCGTGTCGGCGAGGCGATCCCGGCGGAGTTGGTGGCTATCCGATCGGGGTGATATCGTACCGGGCCGGATGAAGCCCCGGAAGCACCTGATGGACGAAATGCGCAATCCCGGGCGGGCGACGCCCGAGGCGACGAGGGCGCACCTGGCGGCCTTCGCGGCGCACGGACCGCAGGGCCACGCGCCGCTCGGGCGAACCGGCCTTTTGGTGAGCCGTATCGGCTTCGGCTCCTACCGCGTGGATGACGAGACCCCGGACCACCGCCAGGCCCTGCAGGCTGCCCTGCTTTCGGGCTGCAACCTGATCGATACCTCCACCAACTACACCGACGGCGGCAGCGAGCGGCTGATCGGCGACGTCCTGCACGACCTGGAGCGCGACGGCCGCCTGCGCCGTGAATCGGTGGTGGTGGTCTCCAAGATCGGCTACGTCCAGGGCGAGAACCTGCGCCTGGCGATCGATCGCGAGCGGGCCGGCTCCCCCTTCCCGGAAATGGTGAAGTACATGGACGGGTGCTGGCACTGCATCCATCCCGAGTTCCTGGGCGATCAGCTCGAGCGCTCCCTCGGGCGGCTGCGCCTCGGCACCCTGGACGCCTGCCTGCTCCACAACCCGGAGTACTTTTTTTCCGACGCCAAGAAGCACCGCCACGGGGGCGCGCTCGACGTGCTCCGTGCCAGGTTCTACCGGCGTCTGGGCGAGGCCTTCTCGTTCCTGGAAGAGGCCGTGCGCCGCGGCACGATCGGCTGCTACGGCGTGTCGTCGAACACCGCCGGTTCGGCGGCCGACGATCCGGAGGCCACGTCGGTCTCCTTCATGCTGAAGGCGGCCGAGGAGGCGGGCGGCCGGGACCACCACTTCCGCCTCCTGCAGCTTCCGATGAACCTGTTCGAGGCGGACGGCGCCCTCCTGCTCAACACCGGGCCGGAGCGCGGACAGACCGCCCTGGGGGCGGCCGCCGCGGCCGGCCTGGCGGTCCTCGTCAACCGGCCGCTCAACGCCATCGTCGGCAACCGCCTGATCCGGCTGGCCGGCGGCGCGACCGACGACCAGAAGGCCGGCACCATCGAAGACCGGACCGCGGAGCTGAAGAGCCTGGAGGATGAGTACCGCACCCAGATCGCGGCACCGGCCGGGACGCCCCAGGACGCCATCGATCCGTTCTTCGACCTGGTCGACCAGATCGCCGGGCTGCCGGAGCAGATCGAGGACCTGGAGCACTGGCGGCAGGTCGAGCAGCAGTACGTCATCCCGCGGATCAACCACACGGCGCGGGCGATGGGACAGGACGTTCCCGCCGGCCTGCAGGCGCGCTGGACCCAGTGGTGGAGCCGCTGCCTGCCGTCGCTCGAGGGGCTGCTGCAGGCGATCGCCCGCGAGGCCACGAGGCGCAGCCGCTCGCGCAGCGCCTTGGTCTCCGAGGCGATCGATCCGCACCTGCCCGCCGCGCGCCGCGGCGAGCCACTGTCCCGCAAGGCGCTCTGGGTCCTGGGCAGCACGCCGGGCGTCACCTCGGTCCTGGTCGGCATGCGCCGGGTCGCTTACGTCCAGGACGCCCTCGGGGTCCTCGCGTGGCCTCCGCTCCCCGATCCCCTGGAGGTCTATCGCCGGGTCAAGCGGGCCCGGGTGAAATAGAAGTTTGGCATTGACAGCCCGCCCGGATCGCTCCACTTAGAATGTGAACCGTCAGGAGGGTCGCACCGTGAGGCCATTGCTGCGTATCCTGTTCCTGGGCGCGCTCGTCTTCCTGGGCCTCGTCCAACATGCCGACGCCGCCTTCCACATCATGGTGATCGCCGAGGTCTATCCGGGGTCGTACGCCAACACCGATGCCCAGTACGTGATGTTGCAGTCCCTCTCCTCGTTCCAGAACCTGCTTTCGGGGCACCCGATCGTCACCTTCAACGCCGACGGCACGCGCGGCCCCGACTTTGGCGTGTTCACGACCAACCCGGCCAACCTCGCCAGCGGGGCGCACTACCTGATGACCACCGGCGCGGCGCAGACCTTTTTCGGCTTCACGCGCACCGATGCCACCGCCACCGGCCGCCTGCCGTTCCCCAGCGGCCGGATCTGTTTCGCCCCCGACTCCTTCGGGAATTTCGTCGACTGCGTCGCCTACGGCGCCTACACCGGGAGCAACACCGGCTACGGCACGCCAGCCGCCTCCCTGCAGCGGCAGATGGCGCTGGTCCGCACCGTGTTCAGCACCCTGATCAAAAACAACGCCACCGACTTCGTTCTGGGCGCCCCCAACCCGATCAACAGCTTCGGCGACACGAGCCCCGACGGCGACCGCGACGGGGTCCCGAACGTCAGGGACTGCGCCCCCAATGACAGCAGCACCTACCTCGTGCCGTTCGAGACGGCCAACCTGCGCCTTGCGCGCGCCGCGGGCGGGACCGGATTCACCACGACCATCAACTGGGACGACCAGTCGCTCCTGGTGGGGCCCGCGACGGTCTATGACCTGGTCTTCGGTGACATCGCCGGCCTGCACACACCCGTGCCGTTCTCGGGCGCAGCCTGCCTGTCCTCCCGGCTGCCCGCCCCGACGGTTGACGATCCCAATCCCGACCCGGGCCCGGGCCGGGCGGTCTATTACCTGTCGCGCGCCCGCAACGGCTGCGGCGACGGCACCTACGGCAACAGCAGCCTGGCCCCGGACCCGCGGGATTTTCTGGACGACCCGGCGACCACACCCTGCCCCTGAAGAAGGCCGGATCTCGCGCGCCCGGCCCGGCCCCGCGGTCATGATCGGGACCTGAAGTATCATCGCGGCCTGCGCCAGCCGATCGCCTCTTGCAGGATCACCATGGAGATGGCACGATGAAGATCCTGGCCTTCGCCGGCGCCCTGCGCGCCGGCTCCTACAACCGGAAGCTCCTGGCGGTCGCGGTCGAGTCCCTGCAGGGGCAGGCGGAACTCGACCTCCTCGACCTGCGCGAGATCACCATGCCGCTCTACGACGGCGACCTCGAGGCCCGGGAGGGCCTGCCCGAGGGGGCCCTGCGATTCAAGGGGAGGATCGCCGCCGCCGACGCCCTGCTGATCTCGACACCCGAGTACAACCACTCGATCCCCGGGACGCTGAAGAACGCCATCGACTGGGCCTCCCGGCCTCCGGACAACCCGTTCAGTGGAAAGGTCGTCCAGCTGATGGGCGCGTCGCCGGGACAGTTCGGCGCCGTGCGCGGCGTGCTGGCCGTCCGCCAGGTGCTGACCGCCCTGAACGCCGTCGTCCTCCCCTCGACCGTGCAGATCGCCCGGGCCGACGGGGCGTTCGACGAGTCGGGCCGGCTGAAGGACCCGAAGAGCGCCGCCCAGGTCGAGAAGGCCTGCGCCGGGATGCTGCGGATCACGGCGCGGCTTTTGGCCCAGGACGGGCCGCGTTGAGCGGCCAGTCGTAGTCCAGAAACTCGATCGGAGGCCTCCCCGCCTTTCCTTTTTCGATGAACCCGGCCACTTCCGGAGCGGCACGGCTGGCGATATAGGCTGCGATCGACGGCGCTGCGCCCCGCCAGCCGGCGGCCGTGAAATCCGATCCGTACCAGTCGAAGTAGCGCGACACCAGGAGCTTCGATCCCTCCACCCGGACGTTCCTCGGGTCGGACAGGAAGGCCTTCGCCCGCTCCTCGAGCTGGGCGTCGAGGCGGTCGCCGTCGTACGCCCACGGCGGCAGCGGCGCGCACGAGCGCGAGGCGCAGTTCAGCGCGAAGTGGACGCGGGGGTCGCGGAAGAACGGCCTCAGGATCCGGTGCTCGATGTCGTCGAGCGTCAAGTCGAAGCCGCCGACCCGGTGCCGCCGCTCCGTCCAGACGCCCGGGATGTCCCGGATCGAGGCGACCTTCGGATGCTCGAGGATGGACGACACCGTGAGGGCGTTGTAGGCGTTGATCAGGAGCGCCTCCAGGTGACCGGGGGCCAGCCGCTCCAGCCGCGCCTCCGCGGCTCCCCTCAAGTACGCCTCCAGCCCGGCCCGGCGCTCCTGCATGAAGCGGTAATCCACGAGGCCGTCCCGTGTGCCGCCCGCAAGGAGGCGGTCCCAGGCGGAATGGTCGAAGCGCTCCTTCCCTCCCGCGAGCGACCCCTCGATCGCCCGGGCGACGTCCCCCGTGGCCCGCTCGGCGGACGGCGCGCCGCAGGCCGGGGAAAACCCCGCCGCCAGGACGACGGCCCACGCCGCCATCTTTCGAGAGGACCGATTCAGGGGAGGGACCGCCGGGAAGGGAAAGCTGGTAGCGCTACGGGGATTCGAACCCCGGTCTGATGGCTGAGAACCATCCGTCCTGACCCCTAGACGATAGCGCCACGCTCGCTATTGGTTCCGGGACAGGGATTCGAACCCCGATACCGTGGTCCAGAGCCACGTGTCCTACCGTTAGACGATCCCGGAAACCGCGGCGAATTTTAACGAGCGGCCCGCGGGGTGTCAACTTGCGAGGAACGCGACCAGCCGATCGATCCGCCGCAGCGCCCGCTCGCGGCCGACGAGGACGAGCACGGTGAAAATGCCGGGGCTGACCGCCGCGCCCACGAGGGCGACGCGCAAGGGGTGGATGTAGTCGGCCGGCTGGTCGCCGCGCCCCTCGGCCAGGGATCGCAGCGCGGCCTCGGTCGCGGGCTCGGTGAACGGCTCGACGCGGGCGAGGGCTTCCCGCAGGGCGCGCATCCGTTCGGCGATCGCCGCCGGCCCGCCCGGCTTGCCGCCGCCCTTCAGGTGCTTCTCCACCGCCTCCGGCCGGTAGTCGAACTGGTCCGACAGGAACGGCCGGGCGTCGCGCACGAAGTCGGGCAGCCGCCTGGAGCGCGCCTTGAGCGCCTCGATCACTCCCAGGAACCAGGCGCGGCGCCCGCCTCCCTCCTCGAAGGCGGGATCCAGGAGGCCTTCGGCCAGAAGGCCGGGGCGGATCACCGCCGCCAGGCGGTCGGGGGGCAGGTCGTTGATGTACTGGCCATTGAGCCACTCGAGCTTCTGCTCGTCGAACACCGCACCCTTCCTGTTGATGTCCTCCAGGCGGAAGGCGGCGATCATTTCCTCGCGGGCCATCTTCTCGCGCCCGTCCCCCGGCGACCAGCCGAGGAGCGCCAGGAAGTTGAACATCGCCTCCGGC
>JACOUZ010000037.1 GCA_016177515.1 Acidobacteriota bacterium | reverse complement strand
CGGCGGGACCGGCCACGTGATCGAGTACGCGGGGCCGGCGATTCGGGCGCTGTCGATGGAAGAGCGGATGACGGTCTGCAACATGTCTATAGAGGCTGGGGCTCGCGCCGGGATGATCGCCCCCGACGACACGACGTTCGAGTACCTGGCGGGCCGGCCGCACGCGCCGCAGGGCCCGGCGTGGGAGCGGGCGCTCGCGGCCTGGAGGCGCCTGCCGGCCGATGAGGGGGCGGCGCACGATCGCGAGGTCGCGCTCGACGCCTCGCGGCTCGAGCCGATGATCACCTACGGCACCAACCCGGGGATGGCGGTGCCGGTGCGCGGCGCCGTGCCGCCGTCCGACGGGCAGGCGTCGATGGAGCGGGCGCTCGGCTACATGGGGCTCAGCCCCGGGCAGCGCCTCCTGGGGCATCCGATCGATGTCGTGTTCATCGGCTCGTGCACGAACGCCCGGCTGAGCGACCTGCGCCTGGCGGCGGCGCTCCTGCGCGGCCGCAAGGTCGCCGCGCACGTGCGGCTGCTCGTCGTTCCCGGCTCGCAGCAGGTGAAGAAGCAGGCGGAGGCGGAGGGGCTCGACCGCGTGTTCCGCGAGGCGGGCGGGGAGTGGCGCGAGGCCGGCTGCTCGATGTGCATCGCCATGAACGGCGACCAGCTGCGCCCGGGGCAATACGCCGTCAGCACCAGCAACCGCAACTTCGAGGGGCGGCAGGGGGCCGGCGGGCGGACCTTCCTGGCGAGCCCGCTGACCGCCGCGGCCAGCGCCGTCGCCGGCCGGATCGCGGACGCGCGGGAGATGATCGAATGATGCCCGGAGGCGCCGCGTCCGCACGGCCGGAGTGACCATGGAGCCGATCCGTACCATCGCGTCGACCTACGTCGTCCTGCCGATCGACAACATCGACACGGACATCATCATCCCGGCACGTTTCCTGAAGGTCACCGGGAAGACCGGCCTCGGCCGGCACCTGTTCGCCAACTGGCGCTACGCCGAGGACGGCTCGCCGCGTCCCGACTTCGTCTTGAACCGCCCGGAGGCCGCCGCTGCGCGCGTGCTTCTGGCGGGGGACAACTTCGGCTGCGGATCGTCGCGCGAGCACGCGCCCTGGGCGCTCGTCGATTTCGGCTTCCGAGCCGTGGTCAGCAGCTCGTTCGCGTCCATCTTCCGGAGCAACTGCCTGAAGAATGGCCTGCTGCCGGTCGCGGTTGAGCCGGCGTTCCATAAGATGATGGTCGCGGCGGCGGGCGGCGGGGCGGGGGTCCGCGCCGGGGCCTCTCCGACCGTAAGCATCGACCTCGCGGCGCGGAGGATCACCCTGGCCGATGGGACGAGCGCCTCCTTCCCGATCGAACCGTTCCCGCGCTACTGCCTCCTCAACGGTCTTGACGAGTTGAGCTTCCTCCTGCAGCAGGAGGAGGCGATCGCCGCCTACGAGCGCCGCGCTGGCGCGTGACGCTGAGAAGCCCTCACTCCACGGCGCGCTCGACATGGGGGGCAGCGTAGGGTGCAGGTCGAGCACCGCCCCGACGGCGGACCCGGCATCGGGGTCCCAGGGGAGTCCTTAGAACCTCCCCTCGATCGATCGAAGAGGGTCCAACTGACCCTCGGTCGGCTCCGCTCAGCAGAACCAGGGCTCGGAGAGTCGCGGCGGCCGACCCTTGTCCCGGACGATGGGAGGGACGCGAAGCACGGCGGGGTCGGGAGGGCGGAGGGCGTCCCCCGATCGCGCCGTGGCGCCGCCCGCCAGGCGGTCCGCGCGGGAGACGATGCGGGCGAACGTGTGACGCGGGTCGTCCTTGTCGAGCGCCGCCTACTCGACTAGGCCGACCAGCTCCTGGTTCAGGCGGTCCATGCGCGGGTCGGGGTGGCCCCACTCGTACGTGAACCGCAGGGCAGCGGGCGCTTCCAGGTGCGGCCGCATCGCGGGATGGTCGATGAGGAGCGACCCGGGGGGCAGGAGGAGCCGGATCACGAGCTGCACCGGGTCGATGTGGTCGATGAGCTCGTGCCGCTCGATGAACGCCAGGAGCTCCCTGTAGTCTTCCAGGCCGGTCCAGGGGGTGAACGGCACCAGGGACGGCCGCAGGGCGATGCCGGCGTTCCGCGTCAGCGCGATCGCCGCCTCGACGTCGGCGCGCGTGTGCCCCTTGTCCAGGATGGCGAGGACCCGGTCGTCGATCGACTCGACCGCCGACACGACGAACAGGCAGCCCAGGCTGGCCATCTTGGGGAGCAGGTCGCGGTGCTTCAAGAGATGCGCGATCTTGGCGGTGAAGTCGAACGTCAGGGACGGGAACTCGGCGCGTGCCGACCGCAGGATTGCGAGCGAGTGTCCGGGACCGTTCAGAAAGTCGGGGTCCCCGAAGGTAATGTGCGCGGCGCCGGCCGCGACCTGGTTGCGGACGTCGGCCAGGACGACGTCGCGCGGCACGACGAAGAAGCGGCCGCCGTAAACCGGCGGGATCGGGCAGTGGCGGCAGAAGTGCAGGCAGCCGCGGCTGGCCTCGGTCTGGCCCGCGAGACGCGTCGTTCCCTCGTGCTCGAGGCGCGCGTAGCGCTCGAGGGGCGGCAGGGAAGCGCGCTGCGGCACGGCGAAGTCGATCCGGCGCAGCCACGGAGCGGCCGGACCGCGGACGCCCGGGGCGGTGTTCGCCCCCTCCACGCGCTCTCCCGATCCGCCCCGGTCGAGTTCCTCGGCCAGGCGCACCAGCGGATCTTCGCACTCGCCGCCGACGATGAAGTCGGCGCCGCGCGCGAACAACGTCCCGGCGTTGAGCGTAGCGTACAGGCCGTACAGGAGGACGCGACAGGACGGGTTGATTGATCGGATGCGCTCGACCGCCTTCACGCCCAGGCGCAGGGCCGTGTGCATCGGGACGGCGACGGCGGCGAGACGGGCGCGCTCGATCGTCTTCGGCTCGAGCCGCTCGACCGCCAGGTCGACGGCGGCAGGGGAGAAGCCGGCCCTCTCGAGCGCGGCCAGGGGGGACGCCAGGGACAGCGGCTGGTGCCCCAGCTCGTAAGTGGAGATCAGAACGACGGCCCCGGGAGTGCGCAGCGCGCCCGCCGGGACGCGGAGCGCGCCGCCCGCCTCGGCCCTGGCAGCCGCCGCCGAGCTTGAGGTAGGCGATGTTTTCCTTGACGTCCAGGAGCTCGACATAGCCGCCGTGAGAAGCGACCGCCGGGTTGATCATCTCGTCCAGGATCTTCTGGATCCGCGTCTTGACCTCGTCTTCGCCTAGGGTTTCCATGCAAGCGCTCCCGTCAACCGTATAATGGGGACATTATAAGGCCTTTTCAAGTGGAGGATGAGGAGTGCTCACACTTTACCGGGTCGAGCTGTCCACGAACGTCGAGAGGGTCGCGCTTGCCCTGGCGCACAAGGGCCTCAAGGTCCGGTCGGTCGTCGTGCCGTTCGAGGACCGGGCGGAGGTCCGCAAGATCAGCGGCCAGGACCTGGTGCCGGTCCTGGTGGATGACGGCAAGGTGGTCGTCGATTCGATGGAGATCGTCCGCTACCTGGAGGAGAAGTTCACGGACTCACCGCCTCTCTACCCCAAGGATCCCGCCCGCCGGGCGGACTGCCTGGTGTTCATCGACTGGTTCAACCGGGTGTGGAAGCGCCCGCCCAACGACATGGAGGCCGAGCTGTCGAAGCCCGAGGGACAGCGCGACCTGAAGCGGGTGGAGCGGCTCGGCCGGGCGCTGCAGGGGCACCTCGACCTCTTCGAGCAGATGCTGACCGGCCGCGACCACCTGCTCGGCGAGTTCTCGGCCGCCGACATCGCCGCCTTCCCGTTCGTCAAGTACGCCGCCATTCACGACCCGGACGACCCGCACCTGTTCCACAAGATCCTGGTCGACTATCAGAAGCCCGGGAAGGACCATCCGCGCGTCGTGGGCTGGATCGGCCGCATGGACCGGCGTCCGCGCGTTTGACCCCGCGCATGGTGGTGCGAAGCGTGTCGATTTCGCCGTGGACATGGGGTGCGGCCGTGGCCGTGGTGGCCCTCGGGGCCGGCGCGATCCTCCTGGCGCCCGCGCGCCTGCCCGGGCCGCAGCCTGCCAATCCATGGCTCGCTCCGGGCGAGACGGACCGGGGGGCGGTGCCTCCGGCTGCGGGTGGCCCGGGCGCCGCGGGAGTCCCCGGGGGCACCCGGGACCTGCCGCTGCCGGTGCTGCGTCCGGCGGTGCTCGTCGTCGAACAGGTGTCGCCGATCGTCGGGCCGGATTCGATCCTGGCCGAGTCGCTGGGGATCGAGACGGCCGGCGGGACGTTCACCCCGATCCTGCCGAAAGGGACGCGGGCGCCGGTGATGCGCTACGTGACCTTCAAGACCAGCGCCGACGATCAGAAGGAGATCCGCCTGCACGTGCTGCGCGGCGGGTCGGACAGGGTCGCCGGCAATCATGACCTCGGGTGGGTGCGCGTGGCCGACCTGCCTCCCGGACCGAAGGGTGCGGTCCAGGTCACCGTGGGGTTCAGGATCGCCGACGGCGCCATCGTCCTGGCGGCCGCCGATCCGGTGACTCGCCGCGCGTACACCATCGAGCCTTCCGAGGCGCCGCCGGGGTTTCCCAGATAATGCAGGACATCGTCTATTTCAGCGTGGATGTGGAGGCCTCGGGCCCGGTGCCCGGCCTTTACAACCTGGTGTCGATCGGCGCCGTGCCGGTGGGGGAGGCCGGCGGCCGGTGGCAGCCGGAGGACGATCGCTTCTATGTCGAGCTGCAACCGATCGGCGGCCGGTTCGATCCCGAGGCGATGGCGGTGCACGGCATCCCGCGCGAGCGCCTCGAGACGGGCGGGGCGCCGGCCGAGCTGGCGATGCGCAGCCTGAGCGGGTTCGTGGAGGGGCGCGCGCGGCGCGGTCCGGCGCGCGCCGTATTCGTCGGCCACAACGTCGGCTTCGACTGGTCCTACATCAGCTACTACTACGCCCTCTTCGGCCTGCCGAACCCGTTCGGCTACAAGGCCCTCGACATCAAGTCGCTCGCCATGGGGCGCCTGTCGATCGGCTGGTTCGAGACCAGCAAGGAGATCCTCGAGACGCTGCTGCCGTCGGTGCCGCGCCAGGACGCGGCGCAGGCGCACCGCGCCGACTACGACGCCCTGTACCAGGCGCACATCCTGTGCGCGCTCCTGAACCTGCCGGACCGGCCGGGCGGACGGTCCGGCGGGTTGACCGGCGGCCGCCCTCGCGGGCGCGAGGGGAAGCGGGCATGACCGCGCTCCCCGACGCCGGGAGTTTCGTCGTGTGGTTCGTCGTCTTCCTCTTCACGCTCACGGTGCACGAGACCTGTCACGCGCTCGTCGCCTGGCTGGGGGGCGACAGCACGGCCTACCACGGCGGCCAGGTGTCCTTAAACCCCTGGCCGCACGTCAGGCGCGAGCCGATCGGCACGGTGGTTGTGCCGCTTCTGACCTACTTCACTTCCGGCTGGATGATGGGCTGGGCCTCGACACCGTTCGACCCCGGCTGGGGGAGCCGCCATCCGCGGAGGATGGCCGCGATGTCGGCGGCCGGCCCGGCCGGCAACCTGCTCATCGCCGCGGTCGCTTTCGCCGCCATCAGGGCGCTCCTGGCCCACGGGGTGTTCGTCCCGCCGCACGAGATCAATTTCAGCCGCCTGGTCGAGCCGGCGGACGGCACGCCGGAGGGGTCGGTGCTGCACGCGCTGGCGCTTTTCCTGTCGGTGGCGCTCAACCTCAATGTTCTGCTCTGCCTGTTCAACCTGCTGCCGCTGCCCCCGCTGGACGGAAGCGGCATCGTGCAGGGGCTGATGCCGGGTACATTCGGCGGCTTCATCGAGGCGCTCAGACGCAACCCGGTGATGGCGCTTCTGGGCCTGATGGTCGCCTGGCAGGTCTTCGGTGTCGTCTACCATCCCGCCTTCGACGTTCTCCTGCGCCTGCTGCACCCCGGCGTGAGTTACGGCTAGAATCGGCCCGGCGGCCGGGCGCGGTGTCCGGTCGCATTCGAGGGGGTCCCGCATGCAAGAGCGCACGCCGTTTCGCGGCCGGCGGGTGCCGCTCGCCGCCGCCTGCGTCCTCGCCCTCCTCCCGGCCGGCCCGATGGGCGCCCCGGCCGACATGATGGGCGCCGCGGCGGACTGGCGGACGCCGGCGGAGAAGAGCGACTACCGTGAGACGCCGCGCTACGACGAGACGATCGCGTACGTTCGGCGCCTGGCCGCCGCGGCGCCGCGCCAGGTGCGCATCGAGACCTTCGGCCGGAGTGGCGAGGGCCGGGACCTCGTCATGGTCCTCGCGTCGAAGGACGGGGTCTTCGATCCCGAAGCGCTCCACCGGGCGGGGCGCCCGATCGTCCTGGTGCAGAACGCCATCCACGCGGGGGAGATGGACGGCAAGGACGCGTCGCTGGCGCTCCTGCGCGACATCGTGGTCACGAAGGAGAAGGCCGCCCTCCTCGAGCGGGCCGTGCTCGTCGTCATTCCGATCTACAACGTCGACGGCCACGAGCGCTTCTCCGCGCACAACCGCATCAACCAGAACGGGCCGCGGGAGACCGGCTGGCGGACGCAGGGGCGCAATTTGAACCTGAATCGCGACTACATGAAGGCCGAGGCCCCCGAGACGCGCGCCTTCCTGAATCTGTGGAACCGGTGGCTGCCCGACCTGTTTGTGGACACGCACGTCACGGACGGCGGCGATTTCCAGTACGACACGACCTACGGGATCGACACCGGGCCGGACATTTTCCCGGCGATCGCGGAGTGGAACCGGAACGTCCTGACCCCCTTCCTGGAATCGTCGGTGCGCGCCGCGGGGCAGATCATCGGCCCGTTCGTCAACCTGAAGGACGACACCGACCCGGCGCAGGGCCTGAGGCTCGGCCAGGACCAGCCGCGCTTCTCGACCGGATACGTCAACCTCCAGAACCGCCCGGCCGTCCTTCTCGAGACGCACATGCTGAAGGACTTCAGGACGCGCGTGCGTGGGTCGTACGAGTTTCTGCGCGCGCTTCTTGAAGTCGGCAACCGCGACGCCCGCCGGCTGGTCGAGATGAGCCGCGCGGCCGACGCCGCGACCGTCACGGCCGGCAAGAGACACGACGCCGCGGCGCGCCTGCCGCTGCGGCTCGCGTCCGACGGCACGACGGAGCCGTTCCTGTTCCGCGGCTACAGGTCGAAGGTCACGGAGAGCGAGATTTCCGGCGCCCGGCGGATCGAGTACACGCAGGAGCCGGTCGAGATCACCGTTCCCCGCCAGGTCGCGCTCAGGGTGTCCCTGGCCGTCGCGCCGCCCCTGGCCTACATCGTCCCGGTCCAATGGGGGCAGGTGATCGAGGCGCTCCAGGCGCACGGCCTGCGGCTGCTCCGGACGGCCCGCCCCTGGGAGGGAGAGGTGGAGGCCTACCGCTGCGAGGGGCCGATCTGGCACGGGCGCCCCTTCGAGGGGCGCCAGGTGCTGTTCCAGCCGGGCGAGGGCGGGGGGCGATCGGGCGCCACGCCGGGGACGTGCGCCCCGGTGCGCGAGCGGCTGGCGTTCCCGGCCGGGTCCGTCGTCGTGCCGATGGACCAGCGCGCGGCGCGGGTCGCGGTCCACCTCCTGGAGCCGCAGGCCCCCGATTCGCTGCTCGCCTGGGGGTTTTTCAACGCCGTCTTCGAGCGCAAGGAATACGCCGAGCCTTACGTGATGGAGACGCTGGCCCGCGACATGCTGGCGAAAGACGCGCATCTGAAGGAGGAGTTCGAGCAGCGGCTCGCGGAGGACCGGGAGTTCGCCGCCAGTCCGGAGGCGCGCCTCGACTTCTTCTACCGGCGATCCTCCTGGTGGGACGCGCGGCTGGGCCTCTACCCGGTCGGCAGGCTCGCCTCACTTGACGGGATCCCGATCGCCGGAGAGCGGTAGAATGCGGTTGATGGCACGCCGGCCCGAGGCGATCGCGGAGCGCACCATCCAGGATCTCGTGGATGGATTGTGCGGGGTTCCGGCCGCCTCGTTCACGCGCGACGCGGTTTTGGATGAGATCGGCCGGACTGTGCTCGACCCCGGTTCGCTCCGGCCCTACCTGTTCTTCCGGCGCAGCCATTACACCCGCAACCTGATCCACCGCAACGATCTCTTCGAGGTGATCGCCATCGGCTGGGAGCCCGGACAGGCATCGGCCATCCACAATCACCGCGGGCAGGAGTGCTGGATGGGGGTGCCGATCGGCCGTCTGGAAGTGCGCAACTACCGGCTCATCGAGAAGGACGGGGCGGCGCGCACCTGCCGCCTGCAGCCCTCGGAGCGCTACGTGATCGATCCGCGGCACCCGGCCGCCGTCGACCCGGCCGAGCCGATCCACGCCGTCCTCAACCTGCCCGAGTACGCGGCCCGCGCCGTGTCGGTGCACGTCTATTCCCGGCCCTTCGACTCGTGCGAGATCTACCAACTTGAGCAGGGACGCTACTACGACGTGCCGCTCGGCTACACGAGCCGGTTCGGCGTCCTCTGCCCCGGCGAGCGTGCCGAGGCGGACCGGGCCGCCTCCGCGGGCCGTCCGTAGGGATTGCCGCACACGCCGGGGGTCAAGCGGACGATGACGGCTTTATCGGGCCAGGCGCTCCTCCGCCTCCTGCAGGTCGGAGGTGGCCTCGTCCCAGTCGTCGTACAGGTGGGCCAGCTCGATCTCCAGCGACTTCTTCTCTTCGCCCAGCTTGCGCGCCAGGCCCGGCTCCCTGTAGACGTCGGGCGACGACATGGCGGCCTCGATCTCCTTGAGGCGGGTCTCGTGCGGGAGGATGGCGGCCTCGAGTGCGGCAATCCGGTCGCGGAACGAGCGCAGCTCGCGGTTCCGGACGTTGCGCGCCTCGGCGTTGCTGCGTCTCTGCT
>JACOUZ010000036.1 GCA_016177515.1 Acidobacteriota bacterium | reverse complement strand
CGGCTACTCGGCTTACTGGAGCCTTCTCCTCCGGGGCTTTCGCCCGGAGGACGCCGAGGCCTCGGCCGCGGCGATCGCGGCGGCGCGGCGATCGGGCGACCGCCTGCTTTTGTCCCAGCACATCGGCCGCTCCTCCTATTTCGAGTGCCTGCAGTCCCGGTACGACGCCGGCTGCGAGGCGGCCCAGGAGGGAATGCGCCTGGCGCTCGAGGTCGGGGACGCATTCGACTACCTCCTCTGCCGCTTCTTCCTGGCCTGGGGACTGCTGCACGGAGGCCGGTGGGGCCAGGCGCTCGGCGTCCTCGAGGAGGGGATCCGGCTGGCCGAGAGAAACGGCCACCATCTCTGGGCCACGCTGCTCCGCCTCGAGATGGCCTGGCTCCACGGCCAGGCGCTCGACTTCGAGCCGGCCCGCCGGATCTGCGAGCAGGCGCTCGAAGCCTCCCGCGAGAGACGCCACACCCACAGCCGTCTCGTCAGCGCCGTGCTTCTTGGCTACGCCCACCTCGGCCTGGGGCACCCCGAGCGGGCCCTCCATTGCTCCGAGGAGGCGGGCGGCCCCGAGGATCGCGCCCGCGGCCTGATGGACTGGAGCTGGCAGATGCCGGTCGGCATCTGTCTCGCCGAGCAGTCGCTGGCCGTGGGCGACCTCGCGAGAGCACGCGCGGAGGCGGATCGCGTCCGCGCCCTCGCTGCCGTCCCCGGCGAACGGACCTACCTCGCCCTGGCCCGGCGCCTGCTCGCCCGGATCGCCGCCGCCGCTGGAGACGCGGAAACGGCGGAGGCCGAGATCGCCGCCGCCCTCGGCACCCTCGACGGGATCGACGCGCCGGTCGCCGCCTGGCAGGTCTGCGCCACCGCCGCCCGGATCCACCACGATGGCGGGCGCCTCCTGGAGGCCGAGGCCTGCCGCGCCCGGAGCGCGGCGGCCATCCGGAGGCTGGCCGATGCGCTCGACCCCGCGTCCGATCTGAGAACGTCGTTCCTCTCCGCCGCCGGGGCCCGGATGACGCTATGATGCCGGTCTCATGCTCTGGCGTCCCACCCGACATCGGCGGCCGGCCGTAGTCTGGCGTCTGCTTCCCGGAGCGTTGCTGTTCCTGGCCGCGTCGGTTCCGGCGCGGGCGCGGCTGCCCCTTCCATCCCCCGGCGACCGGTCGGTGCACGATCTCGCAGGCGTACTCGATCCGGCAAGCCTGGCCCTGATGGAGCGTCGCCACGCCGAGCTCCGGCGCAAGACCGGCGCCGCCATCGTCGTGATCACGGTTGCGAGGCTGGCAGACGAGACGCTTGCCGACTTCGCCGTCCGGGCCGGCCATGAATGGGGCGCCGGAAAGAAGGGGGAGGACCGCGGCATCGTCATCGCCGTCACGACCGACGAGCCGCACATCTTCGTCGCGACCGGCTACGGTGTGGAGGGCTTTCTGCCGGACGGCCGGGTCGGCGCAATCCTCGACCGCTACGCCGTTCCTCCCCTGCGCGCGAGGGAATTCTCCACCGCCCTGGTGGGGACCAGCGGGGCTCTCCTGGCCGCATGCGCGGCCGAGTACAGGGTGACGGTCGAGGGCCTCGAGCCGGCCGAATACGCGAACCGCTCCCGGCAAGGCGGCTGGTTCACTCTGCTGCCGATCGTCCTATTCGTCGTCTTGTTCCTGGTCTTCCGGGTCATGGCCTTTCCCGCGGCGCGCGGCCGCCGCGGCCGCGGGATGTGGTACGGTGGCGGCTTCGGCGGCGGGGGGTTCGGCGGCGGAGGCGGCGGCTTTGGCGGGTTCGGCGGCGGGGGGTTCGGCGGCGGAGGCGCGGGGCGCTAGCCTGCCCGGGTTTGCGGTCTCCCGCGCACGTTCTCACGCCGGCGTGGGGGAGGACGATGGGCGGGAGGCAGGTGGCCCGATGAGTGAAGCGCACTCGTGAACGCCCCAGACGCCCGGGACAACCCGATCCTGCACGCCCTGGTGCGCGGTCTCGCGGGGGCCGTCGGGCCGCGTCTCAAGAGCGTGGTTCTCTACGGGTCGGCCGCGCGCGGGGATTTTGTCCGCAAGGCGAGCGACCTGAACCTGATCATCGTGGTCGAGTCGCTGGACCCGGCGACGCTGGAGGGGCTGGCGCCACTTCTGAAGCGGTTCCTCCGCCGGGGGCATCCGGTGCCCCGTCTGTTCTCGCCGGCGCTCATCGCCGCTTCGGCCGACACGTTCCCGATCGAGTTCCTCGAGATCGGTTCGAGCCGGGCGGTGCTTTACGGCGAGGACCCGTTCGCGGGCTTGGCGATCCGCAGGGACTGCCTGCGCCTGCAATGCGAACGCGAGCTCAAAGAGAAGATGATGCGCCTGCGGGAGGGGTACGTGCTCTGTCACGACCGCCCCCGGGCCCTGCGGCGCCTGCTCACCTCGTCGTACCCCGCGTTTGCCGCGCTGTTCCGCGGCGGGCTGCACCTTCTGGGGCGCGAGATCCCGCCGGGGAGCGACGATGTCGTGGCGGCGTTCTGCGAGGCGGCCGGTCTCGACGGAGCTCCGTTCGAGGATGTGGCCCGGTTGCGCCGCGGCGAAAGCGGGGCGGGAGACCCGAAGGCGATCTTCGAGCGCTATTATGATCAGCTCACGCGGGCGGCCCGCCATGTGGACCGCCTGGAGACGGGAGGCGGCACACCATGAACAAAGGCCTGGCCGGTTGCCTGATTGTCGCTGGCATCGTGCTTCTGGTCCTGGCGGCGGCCGGGATGTTCGCCGCCGGACTCTACAACCGGCTCGTGGCCCAGGACGAGATGATCAACGGCGCCTGGGCGCAGGTGCAGAACGTGCTCCAGCGCCGTGCCGATTTGATCCCGAACCTCGTCGAGACGGTGAAGGGGTACGCGGCACACGAGAAAGAGATCTTCGAGAGCGTCGCGGAGGCGCGCGGCCGCCTGGCCGGCGCGGCCTCCCCCCGCGAGGCGGCGGCCGCCAACGCCGGCCTGACCGCGGCGCTCGGCAGGCTCCTGGCGATCGCCGAGAACTACCCCAACCTGAAGGCGAACGAGAACTTCATCCGCCTGCAGGACGAGCTGGCCGGCACCGAGAACCGCGTGGCCACCGAGCGCATGCGGTACAACGACGTCGTGCGCCTCTTCAACACGTCGATCAGGCGTTATCCCGCGGCCCTTTTCGCCCGTCTGTTCGGCTTCCGCGAGCGCGAGTACTTCGAGGCCGGCCCCGAAGCGCAGCAGGTCCCCAGGGTGAAGTTCTAGCCGACGGACAGAAAACATGTCTGAGCCAGCGGCATGATCCGGAGAGTCGACCGGAAGCGCTCCGCCGGAGAGCGGGCCGCCTACAGGGAAGGCCCGGGCGCCTCTCATCTCACGCGGCGGCTGTTCGTGGGCGGTGGCCTCAAGGCCACGCTTGCGGCGGGGTTCGTATCACGCTTCTCGATCGCGGGTCTTCTCGCCAGCCAGGGCGCCGGCGGCCCGGGCAGCGCCGGCGGCCCGTCGGGCTGGCGCTCCGGCGGAGACCTGCGCCCCGCTGGAAACCGGCGCTTCGACGGTGAGCTGATTGAAGAATCGTACGGCATCGCCCACCGGCTGCGCGACGGCACGCTCGCGATCCCGGACTCCCTCGCGCCGGAGGGCCCGCTGCACGACGCCATCGTCCTGGGCGGCGGCGTCTCGGGGCTCATGGCGGCCTGGGAGCTGGCGCGCGGCGGCCTGCCCGACGTCCTGCTGTACGAGAAGGAAGGGTACGTCGGCGGCAACGCGCGCAAGGACCACGCGAACGGCACCGACTACACCTGCGCCACCTGGTCGGTGATGCGGCCGAAGGATCCGTTTCTGACCCGCCTGTTCCAGGACCTCGGCGTCGTCAGGAGGATCGCCGGCGACGGCACGCCGAAGATCGACCCGGCCCTCGTCGGGACCGGCCCGGAATCGAACGTCCTGATCGACGGGACCTGGTATTCCGGCGGGCTCCTGGGTGAAGACGTCGCGGCCTCCTACGAGCGGCTGCCGCTCTCCGCCAAGGACAGGCAAGACGGGATCGAATTCTACACGGGGCTGAAGACCTGGGCGGAGAAGAGGGGGCGGGATGGTCGGCCGGCGTTCGCCATGCCGGTGGAGGAAGGCAGCCGCGATCCCGACATCCTCGATCTGGACCGGATCACCATGCTGGAATACGCCCGGCGCCGGGGCTGGGGCCCGCGCACCCTGGCGGAAGTGGAGGACTGGAGCAGCAGCGACATCGGCGGGCAGGCGGCCGAGGTCTCGGCCTACGGCTTCCTGTCGTTCAACAGCCTGGGCCAGGGCGGCGAGGACATCACCCTGCCGGGAGGCAACGCCTGGCTGGCGGAGCGGCTGGCGGGGAGGGCCGGCCGGGACCGCATCCGCACCGGACTCATGGCGGTGCGCGTCGAGAACCGCGGGCAGGAAGTGCGGGTCACCCTGATCGATCCGCTCACCGAGCGCTTCAGCGTGAGGCGCGCGCGCTGCGCCGTCGTCGCCTGCCCCAAGCACATCACCGGACGGATGGTGCCCGAGCTGGCCGCCGCCGGCAGGAAGGAGTACCTGGAGTACCGCTACGGCGCGCTCCTGATGGGGACCGCCTCGGTCAGAAGGACGCCGAAGCTGAAGGGGGCGCCGATTGCCTGGTTCAACGCGGCCCGCGGGCGGCTCATGCAGGGATTCCTGGTGGCCGACTACAACTCGGATCGCTGGCGCAAGGGGGATCCGGACCGGCCGAACGTCCTCTGCCTGTGGGCGCCTCTGGCCGGGAGGGCGACGCGCGCCGAGCTGGTGTCCGAACCGTGGTCGCACTGGGCCGATCTCCTGGCCGATGATCTCGAAGCTGCGGTCCCCGGCATCTCCTCCGATCTGACCCGCCTGGACGTCTACGCCTGGGGGCACCACATGGTGATCCCGTTCCCGGGATTCCTCACCGGCGAGGCGCGGCGCAACCTGACGCGGCCGCTCGGCCGGATCGCCTTCGCCCACTCCGACCGCAACGGGATGCCGAGCTTCGAGCTGGCGACGCGCGCCGGCTACGACGCCGCCCGCGAGGCGCTGGAAATCGTCCGAGGCGGGACCCGCCGGTCCTGAACCTTTGGGCCCCGGGTCACACGCGCCGGAAGACGTAGACGACGTACGGCGATCGCGGCTCGTAGTCGATCGCCTCCTTGCCCCACGCGTAGACCGTCGTGTCGTCCGCGGCGATGTCCACGACACCGGCCACCTCGTAGTGCGCGCCGATGTAACCCCGCGACCAGTCGAGGATCGTCGTGTCGGAATCGGGGCGCGCCAGCCAGGACTGCGGCACGTTGACGAACACCATGTATCTCGGCGCCGCCGCCTCGATCTGGCGGATCGCCTCCTGCTGCATCCGGCGCGCGTGCGGCTGGTTCTCCATCAACCCGTACATGTAGATGTGGCCGGTGGCCGACCGCCGGCCCGCGTAGAAGAAAATCTCCGGCTCCGATCCGAGGATGGCCACGCGATCCGCGGCAGTCGTGCCGGCCGCGATCCGCTTCGCGATCTCGATCGCCTCCGGAAACGGATTGGGACCGTACGTCCGCCTCGACGCCTCCACCGGGGTCATCGAAAAGAAGAACTCCCGCTCCCGAACGATGGGGTAGGCGAGGCAGGAAAGAAACACCAGGGCGGGCAGGATCTCGGAGAGGCCGCGCCCCCCGGCATCGCGGCCGGCCTCGAGCCATTTCTCCAGAGCCCTTCCCGCCGCCGTCACGGCGATCGCGGCCGAGAGCGCGACGGCAGGCAGGAGGAGGACGAAGTAGTGCTCGCGGAAGTACAGGCCGGGGCAGATGGCGGCGAACGACGCGAGGGCGAGGCCGGCCGTAAAGGGCAGGCGGGCCCGCGCCTGCCGGTCCCGAAGCGGCGCGGCCAGGCCGATGGCGGCGAGTGCCCAGATCGGCAGCGCCGGGGCGGCCACCGCCTGGATTGCCTGCGCGAAGATCGACATGCCGAGCGGCAGCGGGACCTGTGACACGTACGCCCGGGCGTAGTCGAAGGTCCAGAACCAGAAATCCCCGAACACTCCGGCCCCCAGGAGGAGCGCGCAGGTCAGGCCGAACGGGAGCGCGGATCCGGCGAGCAGCGCCCCGCAGCGCGCCGCGATCACCCGCGGGCGGAGACCCCGGCGGGCCATTTCCCACGCCAGCCAGAACACTCCGAACAGGACGAAGAAGATGCCGTGCTGCTTCATGATGGCGGGCGCGGGCGCGGCATCGACCGTCCCTGCCGTGCCGCCCCCCTCCCCGATCGCCCTTACAAGAAGATACAGCCCCGCCAGGGCGGGCAGAAGGACAAAGTGCGTGGCGTGCGCGAACACGCCGTACACTCCCTGGCTCAGCGACAGAAGCGCGAACGCCGCGGCCGCGGCGGCGCCCGTCGGCTCGTCGAAGAGCCGCCGTCCGAGGAGGAACAGGAGGGCGGCCGTCGCCAGGTTGACCAGCAGCAGTCCGAGGCGGATGCCGCGCGCCGTCTGGCCGAAGACCGCCATGATCCCGGCATAGGCCGCGTAGGTCCCGGGAAGCTTCATGTTGCAGGCCAGGCGGTAGGGCGGAACGCCCTGGAGGATCAGCTGCCCGGCGTAGGCGTACTCCCCCTCGTCGCGCTCCAGCGGCACGTCCATGAGGCGCAGGCGGACGGCCGACGTGAGCAGAAGGACCAGGAGGAGAGCGGCCCGGTGCCAGCCGGCCGCCTTCAGGGTTCCGCCCGTGGGTCGATGAGCGCCTTGACGACCTTCTTCGAGGCCACGTCGTCCAACGCCTGGTTGGCGCGCGCCCGGCCGTAGCGCTCGGTCGGTATGCGCCCCCACGGCCGGGAGCGCTCCGGGTCCGCCATCAGCGCCACGGCCCGGTGGAAGTGCGAGAATTCGGATCCCCAGGAGCCGCGCACGTCGAGGTGCCTGCGGTTGAGGTCGGCGTGCGGGTTGAATGACGCCTCGCCGTGATCGGTGTACTGCACGGCGACGGCCGACAGGCCGACCGGGCCGCTGCCGAGGACCAGGACCGTGTCCCCGATCGCCGCCTCCCCCCGCTCGACGGCGTGCAGCGCCGTGGGGAGCGAGCAGCCTCCGGCCATCAGCCTGGTGCGATGCGGGCACAGGGCCACGTCGGTGCCGCACACCTCGCTCAGCTCCACGGGCCTGCCCGGGCCGGGTATCACGGCGATGCGAATCCGGCTCACGCGCGGCGCCTCGGGATCACGCCCCCCTCCCGCTCACGCGCCGCCCCTCCGGGAGCGCGCCGCCTTCCTGAGGTGCCGGCCCGGGCTGCGCACCTTGCAGATGGAGACGAGGAGCCTCTGGAGGGCCGGCTCCAGGTCGCCCAGCGACTCCCGCATGGTGTGCGTCATGGCCCACATGCGCGCCACGACGTTGCCGAGCTGCTCCCATTCTTCCGGCTCTGCCGGCCACTCGGCCAGCCCTTCGATGAAGGCCGACAGGACCCGGCAGCGGTAATCGAGAACGTTGAGGCCGCCGTGGAGCCAGGCGTCCTCCCCGGGAACGTCGAGACCCAGCTTGTGCAACCGGTCCTCCAGGCGGTGCGCCAGCCCGACCCACTTCTTGTCGGGCGTCCGGGGTCGCCCGCCTCGGGCCTGGCGCTGCGCCTCCTGGCCCTTCCCCATGACCAGGACGACGTCGGCCGCCATCAAAGCCAGCCCCATCGCCCGCTTGAAATGCAGCTCGTCCCTGGCGCGCGCGGACAGCTTCGCTCCCCCGCGCCGCTTCATCGCCGGCTCCCCTCGAGGGTCAGGACCCTCACGTGCACCGGCGCGAGCACCGGATCCCCCTCGACGATCCGGTACACCCGATCCGGGGCGACGTCCCGGAACACCTGGACCTCGCCGGCTGCGGGCCACTTCACCTCGATCGTCTCGATCGCCGTGGCGGCCCCGAGGCCGATCTCCTGCTGCAGGCTCGAGCCGCCGAAGCTGCCGCCCCATCCGCATGTCACGTGGATGTTCCGGGCGCCGCCCGCCGTCCTGACGCGCACCTTGATGCGGGCCCCGATGGCCGAGCGGTTCGACCGCCTGCCTTCCAGCCGCAGGGTGATGAAGCGGTTGCCGTGGCCGGGGTTCTCGAAGAGGACGTGGGGCGCAACGTCGCTCTCGTACCAGCCGCCCATCTCCTCGAGGATGTCCTGGTCGCCGTCGTTGTCGATGTCCCCGAAGGCGACTCCGTGCCCCTTCTGGAGGTTGCCGACGTCGGCCGAAATTGTCACGTCCTGGAACACCCTCCCCCCGTCGTTGCGGAACAGGCGGTTGGGGATCAGGGCGCCGAGGTCCGGCTTGCCGGTGCCGAAGTAGGCGTCGAGCCAGCCGTCGTTGTCCAGATCGCCGAAGTTGCTTCCCATCGGCAGCGCCAGGCGATCGAGCCGCACGGCGCGGGTGACGTCGGAAAAGGTGCCGTCGCCGTTGTTGTGATACAGGCGCGGCATCTCGGTCCGGGTGGCCATTCCCAGGTGCATCGCCGCGAGGTCGCTGAGGTCGGTGATCCGGTAGCCGGTCACGAACACGTCCTCCCGGCCGTCGTTGTCGTAGTCCCAGAACCAGGCCGCGAAACTGTCCCTGGGACCCACCACGCCCGCCTCCCGCGCCACGTTCGTGAACCGCCACTGCTCGCCGCGCGGACCTGCCGGAGCGCGCCGGCCATCATTGCGGAACAGGAGATTGTCGCCTCCCCGCACCGAGACGTACAGGTCCTGGCGCCCGTCGTCGTTGTAATCACCCCAGGCGACCCCCTTGACGTAGCCGAAATCGGCCCCTCCCAGCTCGATGGCCCGGTCGCTGAACGTGCCGTCCCCGTTGCTTCGGTAGAGCTCGCAGGGGTGCGGATCGTCCGGCATGGACTCGTTGCCGATGAACAGGTCGAGCCAGCCGTCGTTGTCGTAGTCCCCCCACGCGCCGGTCTGCGTCGGGTGGAAGCTCAGCAGGCCCGCCTCCTCGGTGACATCCTCGAACGTCCCGTCACCGTTGTTGCGCAGGAGCGAGTTGGGGTACCGGCCGCCCGTCTTCATCCAGCCGCCCCGCAGGACAAAGACGTCCGGGTCGCCGTCGTTGTCGTAGTCGGCGTGCACCACGTTCAGGCCCCCCGTCTCCCCGGCCAGGCCCGCCGCTTCGGTGCGCTCGGAGAACGTCCCGTCTCCGCCATTCCGGTAGAAGCGCATCGGGTCGCGCACGCCCATCGAGGAGAACATCACGTCGAGCAGCCCGTCGCCGTCGAAGTCCTCCATGATCGCCCCTCCGGCGTGCCCAAGAACGGAAAGGCCCAGGGCCGGCGCGACGTCGTAGAAACGCTTGATGTCGTATTCGGCGGCGAACGTCTTCGGCGGGATCCGCCATCTCGCCGGCACGCCGTCCGGGTACTCCCCCAGGGTCATGGCGGCGATGTTGAGCAGCCAGCGGGCGCCGAGATTGTCCGGTTTCGCCTCGAGGGCCTGCAGGAACTCCCGGACCGCGCCGCGCGATCCGCGCGGCAGGCGGTGCAGCCCGGTGCCGCGGATCGGCAGCAGGCACGAATCGATGCCGTGGTGGGCGATGCAGTTCTCCTGTTCCCCCAGCCGCAGGTAGCACAGCCCGAGGAACTCGTGCGTCACGTGCAGGGGCGGCGCGAGGTAGGCCTCGGCGGGGGCCGGATGCAGGAGCGATTCGGTGACCGCGATCGCCTCCTCGTTCCGTCCCGCCTTCAAGAGCTCGTCGGCGAGCCCCGGCAGCAGCTCGATCCTCCTGGACGGATTCTGCTCGATGCCGGCCTCGATCAAGGCGGCCCGCTCCGCGTTGATGAAGATGTTCTTCGTCGGATCGAGCCCGCGGGTGATCTCTTCCAGGCGCCGGGCCATCCGGCGGACGCCGCTGCCCTTGCCGCCCGGCCCCGCGGATCCGCCCGCGCCGGGCGGCCCGCCGGCGCCCGGAGAGGCCGGTGGCGGCCCGGGCCCGCCGCCGCAGCCGGACAGGAGAGCCGCCGCCAGGAGTGTCGCCACGGCCGCCGTCACGCGTGGCCGGGCCGG
>JACOUZ010000217.1 GCA_016177515.1 Acidobacteriota bacterium | reverse complement strand
GCCCACCGGGCGGGGGGGCGGGCCACCCGGGGGTGGATACGCCATGGCTTGATCCGCCTGAGCCGCTGCTTCAATCCGCGCTGCGGAGGATTTCGAGCAGCTGGATCTGGACCAGGCTGTCGCGCTGGATCTTGTCGTGGCCGACGCAGGCCCAGGCGGCCGAGGCGCCGGAAAACGCCGGGAGGCCGCTGCGATCCGAGAGGGCCCTTCCCAGCAGCGATTCCCGCGTCACGGTCCCGTCTCCCGGCGCCTCGACGAGGGCCCGAAATTCAGTCCGGCTCATGCCCTCCGGACGCTGCGAGGGCCTGGACTCCGTCCGACCGCCGTCCTGCGACGGGTCGATCAGCACGCCCTTCAACGTCGACTGGCAGTCTCCGCCGAACAGATGGTAGGGGACCGGCGGGGCGGCACTCTTGTCCTGCGCGATCGCCTCATGGAACCGGCGCGCCCTGTCGAGCACGGCCTTGAGGTACCGCCCCCATTCCTCGTACTTGGCGAGGAACGCCGACTCTCCGGCCTGCGGATAGATTCGCAGACACTCTTGGTGGAAATTCTCGCGCAGTTCGGGGCCGTAGATGCTCCAGCGGTTCGTCACCCATGTGCCGGGGTCATAGAGGTCGAGCCGGATCGGAGTCCCATCGGGCCGCAGGAACACCGGGTTGCCGGGCGAAGGCAGGACTTCGAAGCAGGAGGGCATGGTGAAAAGAACGAGAGGCGAGATTTTCCGAAAACCGATGCGGGTGCCATGGAGCATGGAGAGGAACCCCAGCATGGAGCCTTCGTTCGGGGTTGCCAGGAACACGGCGTGTGCGACGCGGGTTGCTCCGGCCATCGTGGGCACGGGTGGAGCATGACCGCCCAGGACATCGGAGGCGCCGTACAGCAGATAGTAGCGGACGATGAGGCCTCCCATGCTGTGGGCGACCAGATCGACCTTGAGATCCGGGTCGCCATAAGCGGAACGTATTGCCTCGATGCGCTCCGCCAGCGCCTGGGCCGATTCGACGAGATCCCTGCGCCAGTCGTAGTCGAACACGAAGCAGGTATCGCCCTTCCGCGGCTGACGGATGTCGCCCTGGACGTATCCCCGCCGTGTGAAGAACTTCACCCAACTCCAGTAGGCTCTCATGGAGAGCACGTGCGGAATGAGGACCATGTGCTCGAGGAGGCCCCCGGGGACCAGACCGTCGCGGTTCTCGCGCAACGTGGTGCTGGCCGTCGGCAGCTCGAGGCCGTCATAAGCCGGATCGACGAGACCACGATGAGGCGAAACAAACCGCATCTGGAAGTAGCTCCCCCAGACCCGGCGGCCGGTGTCCTCCTGCTCGAGGATCGATCCGAGCAGCCCGGGAATCAGGATGACGGGACGCGGGGCCGGGGAGGACGAAGACGCTCGCCCGCCTGCCAGGGAGTCGATCCATCCGATAGGCAGGGCGATGAGGAGCGTGACCGCCAGGGCCGCGTAGCGCCAGCGTGCAGGTATCGGGAGATGAATCGCCAGTCTCCTCTGGAATCGCCCCGGGCCCGGTCCGCAGGTCGCCAGGGGTCGCGGGGAGGCTTTCACTTTCCGAAGAACTGTAACATTTCCAGCACGGGCAGGACCAAGCACAGGGGGATCCGCAGGCCGATGATCTTGCAGAACTGGTGGTACACCACACTCCTCAGTGTCGGCCGGCCCATGAGCCCTCCCCTCAAAGGTCACGCCGAGGCGGAGGTCGCCATCGTCGGCGGCGGGATGTCGGGACTGTGCGCGGCGCTGCGCCTTATGAGGAGCGGCCGCCGGGTTGCCCTCGTCGAAAGGAACATCTGCGGCGGCAGCTCGACCGGAAAGAGCGCCGGGTTTCTCACTCCGGATAGCGAGCTCGAGCTGGCCCAGCTCGTGCGTCGTTACGGCGCCGAGGGGGCGCGGGACCTGTGGGAGGCCCCCGTCATCGGGATCCGGCTGATCACCGAAGCGGCCCGACAGTACGGCTTCGACTGCGACCTGGTGAGGGAGGACAGCCTGTTTCTCGGGAACGGGACGTCCGGAGGAGAGGCCGTAGCGGAGGAGGTGGCGGCCCGCGAACGCCTGGGCTATCCGAAGACTCTCTACGACCGCGAAAGCCTTTCGTCGGTCATCGGGTCGACGGCCTTCTCGGCGGCCGTCCGCTATCCGGACACCTACGGGATCAACCCGCTGCTGTTCGCCCAGGGCGTCAAGCGGGCCTTGTTGGAGGGTGGCGTCGCGATCTACGAGGGGAGCGAAGTCACCGAGGTGACGAACCACACCCTGCGCACCCATCTCGGCTCCCTCACCGCCGACCAGATCGTCTTCTGCGCCGACAAGCTGCGGCCATCGGTCACGCGCTACGCCCGCAACGTCTACCACGCGCAAACCTTCATGGCGATCAGCGAGCCGCTCGAGGACGACGACGTGCGCGCGCTGTTTCCCTCCGGTTCGCTGCAGTGCTGGGACTCGGACCTGGTGTACACCTATTTCCGCCTGACGGGGGACCAGCGGCTCCTGGTCGGCGGTGGAAGCGCCCTGACCACCTTCTCGCTCCAGTACGTGACATCCCCGCGGGTCATCACCGGTGTCCTCCGCCGCCTGAAGAGAAAAATCCCCCGACTCGAGCATGTGAAGTTCGTGCAGTACTGGCCCGGATTCATCGACACGACCCGCGACCTTCTGCCCACCGTCCTGAAGGACGAAAGGTTCCCCTGGATCCACTATGTCCTGGGATGCGTCGGCCTTCCGTGGGCGGCATTCTGCGGCGACTTCGTCGCCCGACACGTGCTGCACGGTGGCGAGTGCGTGTCCTGCGACGACCCGCGCTACTATCGATTCTTCACCCCGCGCCGGCGCTTCCTGCTGCCTCTGGGGTTCGCGCAGATCGTCGGGAAGCCTCTGGTGTTCGCGCTGAACAATGCGTGGGCCAAGTACTACCAGGTCGACGTGGGCCGGCCGATCGGGCGCGATCCCGGGAAGCTCTGAGCAGCGAGTCTCCACGAAGCCTCCTCGGATTCGTCGGGACAGTAACGTTCGGACCGTTCGCGAGACATTGCCGGCGATACGCCTGACCATCGAAGGAGGGACTCCATGCCGAAATTCCATGTGCACGACGCGACGAGCGCCCCTGAGCAATCCAGGCCGATCCTCGAGCAATCCCAGAGAGCTCTCGGGTTCGTCCCGAATCTCTACGGCGTGCTCGCGGAGTCGCCTGCCCTGTTGAAGGGCTACACGGGCCTCTCGGCGATCTTCGAAGGGTGCTCGCTGAGCGCGACCGAGCGCCAGATCGTGCTCCTGACCGCCAGCTTCGAAAACGGTTGCGACTACTGCATGGCCGCACACACGGCGATCGCCCGGATGCAGCGCGTCGCCGAGGGCGTCGTCGCCGCGGTCCGGGACGGCACGGCGATCCCGGACCCGAAGCTCCAGGCGCTGCGCGAGTTCACGCGCCAAGTCGTGCGTCAGCGGGGCTGGGTGGCCGAGAAGGACGTGCAGGCTTTCCTCGGCGCCGGTCACACGAAAGAACAGGTGTTCGAGGCCATCCTCGGCGTCGGCATCAAGACGCTCAGCAACTATGCGAATCACATCGCAGGAACGTCACTGGACGCCGCCTTCAAACCGCACGCCTGGTCGAAGCCGGCAACGGTCGTGGAGGCCTGAGCTTTTTCTGTAACGAATCGACGACTTGTCAGACTCACTGGCAGATCGCGTCTCAGTGACGCGATTTGACGGCCGGCCCTCGGTGCCGGTTCTTATGGACGAAGCGCGGGGACGACGCGTCCCCCGAAAGGAGCACGACGATGACGCAGAAGAAGAGCTGGATCCGGATCGCCACCGCCACCCTGATTCTCGCCGGCCTGGTGGCCCTGAGCGGCGCCGCGTACGCCGCGGGCCCCGGCGTCCGGGTCGAGGCCAGGGGCTCCGTGGGCGACGTTCTGAAGAGCCTGAAGAAGATGGTGGCCGACAACGGGATGATGGTCATGGGCGAGCTGCACCAGGGCAAGCTGATGGCCATGACGGGGCTGAAAGTGCAGTCGGAGACGATCTTCGTGGGCAACCCCACGGTAGGCAAGGGCGTCTTCAGCGAGGAGCGCGGGGCCGGCCTGGTGTTGCCCATCCGGGTCAACGTGTACTCGGACGCCGACGGCAAGACGTGGGTGAGCTACGTTCCTCCATCCCAGCAGCTGGACGTCTACGGCAATGCCAAGGTCAGCATGATCGCGAAGATGCTGGATGAGAAGCTCCAGAGGCTCGTCCAGATGGTTTCCATGTAAGTGCAGTTGCGGCATGGAGGGGGCGTCGATGCCCTCTCCGGCCGCGGCGGATCCATGAGGCACAAGCGGATCGAGGAAACGGCCCTGGCGCTCGTCGCGCTGCTCATGGCCGGGGTCGCGCCGAACATCTTCCCCGCCGCCCAGGCCGGCTACGCGACGATGTCGTACCTCGCCACGCACCTGCTGATTCCCTCGATTGTGGTGCTG
>JACOUZ010000211.1 GCA_016177515.1 Acidobacteriota bacterium | reverse complement strand
GTGCGCGCGACGGCAGGCCCAGACACTCCAGAATGGCGCGGATGGCCTCGGGCGTTTGGATCGCGGCGAGGATCCGCATCCGACCGCTGCCGGCGGGCCCTAAATCTTGTAGTGCTTCCGGTAGTACTCCAGGTATTCGCCCGTCTTGATCGGCTGCCACCAGGCGCGGTTCGCGGCGTACCAGGCGATGGTCTCCTCGAGTCCCTTCTCGAAGACCACGCGCGGCGCCCACCCGAGTCTTCCGATCTTGGAGCAGTCGAGCGCGTAGCGCCGGTCGTGGCCGGGGCGGTCCTGCACGTAGCGCAGGAGCGTGCGCGGCTTGCCGAGGCGATCGAGGATGTGCTCGGTGATCTCGAGGTTGCGCCTCTCGTTCCCCCCGCCGATGTTGTAGACCTCGCCCGGCGCGCCGCGCTCCAGCATGACGTCGATCGCCTCGCAGTGGTCGGTGACGTACAGCCAGTCGCGCACGTTCTGGCCGTCGCCGTAAAGCGGCAGCGGCTTGTCCTCCAGGGCGTTGGTGACGAACAGCGGGATGACTTTCTCCGGGTACTGGCAGGGGCCGTAGTTGTTCGAGGCGCGGCTGATGAAGACCGGCAGGCCGTAGGTGGCGAAGTACGAGTAGGCCAGCCGGTCGGCGGCGGCCTTGCTCGCCGAGTACGGGTTCGTGGGCATGAGGGCGTCGGTCTCCAGGCTCCGGCCCCGGGGGACGCTGCCGTATACCTCGTCGGTCGAGATCTGGACGAACACCTTGACGCCGCGGGCGCGGGCCGTCTCGAGCAGCGCGTACGTGCCGTAGATGTCGGTGCGGATGAACCCCTCCGGGTCGCCGATCGAGCGATCCACGTGGGTCTCCGCCGCGAAGTTGAAGATGAGATCCACGCCCCCCTCGACCGCGCGCTCGACGTCCTGGCGCGAGGCGATGTCACCGCGCACGAAGCGGTAGCGGGGGTTCCCCTCCAGGTCCTGCAGGTTGGCCGGGTTGCCGGCGTAGGTCAGCTTGTCGAGGACGGTGACCCGCCAGTCCGGATGGGTCCGAAGGGCGTGGTGGGCGTAGTGCGACCCGATGAACCCGGCCCCGCCGGTGATGAGGACGCGGGGCATCTCAGCCGATCCGCGCCGTGAGCTTTTCGATCATCTTCTCGCGCACGAGCTGGCTGGCGCGGAACAGCGACTCGAACGTGCCGGCGTCCGTCCACCACCCTTCGAGAATGTCGTGCTCGAGCTGGCCGCGCTCCAGGTAGGCGTTGTTCACGTCGGTGATCTCAAGCTCGCCGCGTCCCGAGGGCTTGAGGGTGGAGATGATGTCGAACACCTGGGCGTCGTACATGTAGATGCCGATCACCGCGTAGTCCGACCTGGGCTGCTTCGGCTTCTCCTCGATCCCGGCGATCCGGCCGTCCTTCAGCTCGGGCACGCCGAAGCGGCCGGGGTCGGGCACCTTCTTGAGGAGCAACCGCGCCCCCGGTCCCTGGGCCCTGAACGCGGCCACCGGCTTCTTGATGTCCCCCTCGATGATGTTGTCGCCCAGGGCCACGACGATCTTGTCGCCGTCCGCGAAATGCCGCGCCAGCGCCAGCGCGTCGGCGATCCCGCCCTCGCCCTCCTGGTAGGTGTAGGCGATGTCCTCCAGGCCGAACTCACGGCCGTTCCCCAGGAGGCGCAGGAACTCGCCGGCGTGGTTCCCCCCGGTGACGATCAGGATGTCGCGGATGCCGGCGCCGACCAGGGTCAAGAGCGGGTAGTGGATCATCGGCCGGTCGTAAATCGGCAGGAGGTGCTTGTTGGTGATCTTCGTCAGCGGGTGCAGCCGCGTCCCCAGACCACCCGCGAGGATGACGCCCTTCATGATTACTTCTCCTTCAGCGCCCAGTTGTACGGGACGTCGGGGCCGTGCGGGTCGACGCGGTACTCGTCCGGGGCGTCGTAGCGGTAGGGCTCGGTCGGCAGGTTCAGCATGATCGCCTCTTCCGCGCCGATCGCCTTGAAGCCGTGGAGCACCAGGCGCGGGATCTGCAGGAGCATCGGGTTGTGGACGCCGAGGAAGAACTCGTTCACCTCGCCCCGGGTTTCGGAGCCCTCCCGGTCGTCGTACAGCACCACCTTGAACATTCCTTTGACGCCGATGAAATTGTCCACCTGGATCTTGTGGAAGTGCCAACCCTTGATCACGCCGGGATAGGCGGTGGTGATGTAGGCCTGGCCGAACTTGATGAACAGGTCGTCGTCGGCGCGCAGGGTCTCCATCAGGCGGCCGCGCTCGTCGGGAATCACCTTGAGCGGCTTGGTTCGGACGTCCTTGATCATGGCGCGGGATTATATCAGGGGCGCCGTCCCCGCAGGCGACCGAGCATGCGTTTCGCCCATGCGCCCGCGCGGTACAGCCCCCGGGGCCCGGGGACTGCCGGGCCTGATCCCGGCAGGAGCCGGCGCCTGATCTTCGCCGCCGATCGCCGATCGGCCCGGCGCATCTGCTCGAAGAGGAGGCGGGTCCAGGGGGAAGCACCCTCCCCGGCGGCGACCGAAGTGGAGAAGTCCACGATGCACGGCTCGTCCCCGGGGCCGGCCAGGACGTCGTGCCGGTGCAGATCGCCGTGGGCCACCCCGCGCCCGTGGATCTCCTCCAGGAGAAGGTCGAGACGATCGAAGAAGGGGACGGGGAGATCGCCCGGCCGCAGCGACGCCAGGGTGCGCCCCGGGACGTACTCGAGGGCGATCGCCTGGCGATCGACGCGTCCCAGGAAGGCCGGCGTGCCGCGCAGGCCCCGGAGGGCGCCATAGGCGCGCGCCTCGCGGCCGAGCTGCCAGGGGCCCAGTAGCAACCGCACCGGCCAGGGACGCGACGCGAAGTCCTTCAGGACGATCGGCCACCCGTCGATCTCGACCAGGTCCACGACCGCCTTGGTGACGTTGCGCCCGCCGTGCAGGCGGCGGCGCGGCAGCCGGGCGAGGCGATCGCGGGTGAGGGGGGGCATTACCTGAGACATCTCCAGTGTTGAGTGGCAGGCCAGACC
>JACOUZ010000227.1 GCA_016177515.1 Acidobacteriota bacterium | reverse complement strand
TCTAATAGCTTCGCCTCCCCAGCGATCGATCGGGTCGAACTGCAGGCGAGAGCCGGTACCAGGATCTCAGCGACTCGCGACCTAAGGTCGCTTGATCGAGGATCGACCCTGAACTAGAATTCCCAATCTCTTCGCCCGGTTTCCTGCGGAGGCTCGATTGGACTTCTCTCTTACCGAAGAACAGGAGCTGACCCGCCAGACGGTCCGCGAATTCGCCGAGAAGGAGATAGCCCCCAGGACGCTCGAGCTCGACGAGACGCAGCAGTTCCCGCGCGACATCATGAGAAAGCTCGGCACGATGGGGATGCTGGGAGTTCTGTTCCCGCCGGAATACGGGGGTGCCGGCCTCAACTATCTCGACTACATCCTGATCATCGAAGAGCTGGCCCGCGTCGACGGCTCCATCGGACTGTCCGTGGCGGCCCACAATTCGCTGTGCTCGAACCACATTTTCATGGCCGGGAGCGAGGAGCAGAAGCGGCGCTTCCTGGTCCCGTTGGCGAGAGGAGAGAAGATCGGCGCCTGGAGCCTGACCGAGCCGACGGCCGGGAGCGACGCCTCCGGGACGCGATCGACCGCCGTGCGCGACGGCAGGGACTGGGTCCTGAACGGCAGCAAGACGTTCGCCACGCACGGCTCGGTTTGCGACGTCGCCGTGGTCTTCGCGGTCAGCGACAAGGGCAGAGGGAAGCACGGGATCTCCGCGTTCATCCTGGAGGCGGGCATGGCGGGGTTCCGCGCCGGCAAAAAGGAGAACAAGATGGGCTGCCGCGCCTCCGACACCGCCGAGATCGTCATGGCGGACTGCCATGTTCCCGACGGCAACCGGCTGGGTGAGGAAGGGCGGGGCTTCATCGACGCCCTGCGCATCCTCGACGGCGGCCGCATCGGCATCGGCGCGCTGGGGGTCGGCATCGCCCAGGGGGCGTTCGAGAAGGCGGTGGCCTACGCCCGGGGCCGCCGGCAATTCGACCGGCCGATCGCCGATTTCCAGGCGGTGCAGTGGATGCTCGCCGACTCGGCGGTCGAGATCCACGCCGCGCGCCTCCTGGTGCAGAGAGCGGCGTTTCTGAAGGATTCCGGCCAGGAGGTGACGCGCGCCGCCTCGATGGCCAAGCTGTATTCCTCGGAGACCGCGGTGCGCGTCGCCAACCGGGCGGTGCAGATCCACGGCGGGTACGGCTACGTAAAGGAATACCCGGTGGAACGCGCCTACCGTGACGCCAAGATCTGCACCATCGGAGAAGGGACCTCGGAGATCCAGCGCCTGGTGATCGCGCGCCTGCTCCTGGGGGAGCCGCGCGAACGGGCGACCTGATGGGGGACCTGGCGCACGCGGTGATCGCGGGAGACCCGGTGGCCCTGGCGCGGGCGATCTCGCTGGCCGAAGAGGGGACCCCGCGCGGCGAACGGATCCTCGCCGACGTCTATCCCTCGACCGGGCGCGCCTCCCTAATCGGCGTCACCGGCCCGCCCGGGGCCGGCAAGAGCAGCCTGGTCAATCATCTTCTGGCCCTGTACCGCTCCCGCGGCCGCGCCCTCGGAGTGGTGGCGATCGATCCCTCGAGCGCCTTCAGCGGCGGCGCGATCCTCGGCGACCGCATCCGCATGCAGCAGCATGCGCTCGATGAATCGGTGTTCATCCGCTCCATGGCGACCCGGGGGCAGTTCGGCGGACTGAGCCGCGCCACGCGCGACGCCGTCGACTTGATGGACGCCGCCGGGCGCGACCCGATCCTGATCGAGACGGTGGGCGTCGGCCAGGACGAGGTGGACGTCGTGAGGCTGGCCGACACCGTCCTGGTCGTGCTGACGCCCGGACAAGGGGACGACATCCAGGCGATCAAGGCGGGCCTCCTGGAAATCGCCGACCTGTTCGTCATCAACAAGTCCGACCACTCCGGGGCCGATCGGCTGGCGTCCGATCTGGAGGGGATGCTGGCCCTGGGCGAGAGGCGCCTCTGGACGCCTCCCATCCTGATGACCGTGGCCACGGAAGGGAAGGGGATCGAGGATCTGACGCTGGCCATCGACCGGCACGCCCGGTTCCTGCGGGAGGGGAACCGGCTCCGCGCGCGCCGGCGCGCGGCGGTGTCGGCGCGCTTCACAGAGATCCTGCGCGATCGCCTGATGGCGCGCCTGGGTTCGCGGGAATCCGGGGGTTCCGGTTATGAGGCGTACGAGGAGCGGCTGCTGGACCGGCAGATCGATCCGTACAGCGCGGCGCGCGAGGTGCTCGATCGGATCGGGAGCCGCCCGACGCCGGGGGGCGGGGCCGCGGCCGGGCCGGTCCTCGACCACCTGGGCGTGGCCGTGCGCCGCATCGAGGACCGCCTGGATCTTTATCGTGACGTCCTGGGGCTCGATCTCCAGGCCGTCGAGGAGGTGGCCGGTGAGGGTGTGCGGGCGGCGCTCCTGCCGGCGGGCCGCGCGCGCATCGAGCTCCTCGAGCCCACCGGTGGCGCCACCCCGATTGCGCGCTTTCTCGAGAGGCGGGGCGAGGGGATCCACCATGTCTGCTTCGAGGTGGACGATCTCGACGCGGCGCTGGAGCGGTTTCGGAACGCCGGGCTCAGCACCACGGCTGGGGAGGGGAGCGCCCGGCTGGAGAAGAGCGCCGGGGCGGAGGGCTCGCGCATCGCCTTCATCCATCCACGCTCCACGGGAGGAGTGCTGATCGAGCTGCGGGAGGCAGGCAGGGGGAAGCGATGAACAAGGTGGTGAAGGACGCCGGGGAAGCGGTTCGCGACATCCAGGACGGCGCCACGATCATGGTCGGGGGGTTCGGCCTGTGCGGCAT
>JACOUZ010000035.1 GCA_016177515.1 Acidobacteriota bacterium | reverse complement strand
GTTCTGCACCACGTGGTAGTGCCACTTGACGTTGCCGAGGATGGAGTTGGCGTTGGCGAACCACAGCGTCTTGGTCGGCGCGGGCATGTGGCCCTTGCCGGTGTGCAGCCGCGTGCCGGTGCGAAGCGGCTTGTCCTCGTGGTTGTAGTAGTGCGCCGACTCCGGCCGCCAGCACATGCGCACGCGCGCGGGCTTGCCCGGGTCGAGCTCGAGGTCGAACGGGTCCTCGGCGATGTACTGCGGCGCGCCGTTGAACAGCGCCACCCGGTAGTTGCCGGCATACGACCCGACGTTGCCGGAGATCTTCCCGACGTTGCCGGTCAAAGCCGCCAGCAGGAAGATGTCGCGGTCCTTGTTGTCGTTGTTGAAGAACTGGTTCGGGCCCATCCCGATCGCGAACAGCGTCTTGCCGGGGCGCCTGGCAATCTCCCGCGCCAGCTGCTCGACGGCGGCCCTCGGCGCCCAGGTGATCTCCTCGACCGTCGCCGGGTCGAAGTGGTCGGCGTACTCCCGGATCAGGTCGAAGACCGGCCGGCAGGCGATCTTCCTCCCGTCCGCCAGCGTCACCTCGACCGTTCCTTCGAGAAGCGGGTCGCCGACCCCCGATCGGCCGCCGACCTGGTCGCGGGTCAGCGGGCGGGGCGCCATCTTCGCCCGGTCCCACCAGACGAAGTCGCCCCACTCCTTGCGCAGGTTCTCGGGGATCAGCAGGTCGCGCTGCGCGCCCGGGGGCGGCAGCGGGTCGCCGTCCTTGAACACCTGCGTCTGGTTCGACAGCGGCGCCTGCCCCGCGCCGAACACCTCCTCCGCCCGCAGGTACTGCAGCGTGTCCATCCGCACCAGCACCGGCAGGTCGGTCCAGTCCTTGACGTACCCGGCGTCGTAGAGTTTCCCGCGCATGATGACGCCGGCCAGCCCGAGCGCCAGCGCCGGTGTCGTCCCCGGCCGGACGACCACCACGTCGTCCCCCTTGCAGGCGGTCGCCGAGTACTCGCAGGCGATCACCACGACGCGCGTCCCCTTCAGACGCGCCTCGGTCAGCCAGTGGGCGTCCGGCATCTTGGTGGTGATCCAGTTCATCCCCCAGACCACCACGATCTCCGAGTGCTCGACGGCGCTGAGGTCCACGTCCACCGTCTGCTGGCCGGTCACCATGGGGTGGCCGGGCGGCAGGTCGGTGTGCCAGGAATAGTTGTCCCAGCCGCGCCCGCCCATCGCCTTCGAGGGGTCGACGTTGCGCAGCTTCGCGTCGAGCAGCGCCATCGAGTTGGCCATCCGGTAGAGGCCGAAGACGCGGGTGATGCCGAGCAGCGGCATGCCGCCTCTGAACTTGAGGACCTGCACCCCGGCCCCCTTGGTCGCGGCGACCACTTCCTCCTCGTACCCCTGCGCCTTGAGCTTCGCCTGGCCCGCCTCGCCGTTGTAAGTGGTGGCGATGTTGACCAGCGCCTTCGCGACGCAGTCGGCGGCCTCCTCGTGGGTCACCCGAACCCACTCGTCCCGGGCGCGCTGGAAGTATTCGACCGGCGGCCGGCCGTCCTCGCCGCGCGGGAACCCGGCCTCGATCCAGCGCTTGAAGCCGGCGCGCACCACCGGGTGGCGGACCCGACGGTCGCCGTAGAAGCGCCGGGTCAGCGCCAGCCCCTTCTGGCAGATGCGCGGGTCCCAGCGGTGACTGGCAGTGTGGCCGTAGAGATCGGTCGCCTGCCCGTACTTCATCGTCGGGCCGGTGCGCACGATGACCCCCGACCGGACGTAGGCGTTCAGGATGCAGTTGTGGGTGTCGTTCGGGGCGCAGAGAAACGAAAACTTCGAGTCGCAGGCCCACAGATCGCGGTAGGTCTTCTCCCAGTCACGGTTCGGGTAGCGTGCCAGCGGATTGTCGGGCGCGTCGAGCCCCCAGGCCGGGACCGCGGAGGCGACGAAGGCCCCGAACCCCGAGGCCGAGGCCACCTTCAGGAAATCGCGTCGGGAAGAACCATGGGACTTCATCGCTTGACCTCCCAGGTGCGGATATGGGTGACGATCGCTTCGATCTCCTCGTCCTCCAGCGTGCGGCGGACCGGCGAGGCGTCCGAGAACGCCGCCATCGAGGTGCCGCGGCGTCCCCGGCGGATGGTTTCGAACAGGTAGGTGTCCCCGGCTGCTTCGAGCAGGACCCGGTTGTGGAGCGCCGGCCCTTCGCCCCCCTCGCCGGTGGCGCCGTGGCACGAGGCGCAGGCATCGGCGTAGAGGCGCGCCCCGGCCGCCGAGTCCCCTCGCGCCCAGCGCGCGGGCCGGGGATCGGGCCGGGCCACGACGCCGCCGCCGATCCGGCGAACCTGGGCGATGACCGCGTCGATTTCGTCCGGGCGCAGGCCGCCTTCCTTCTCGCCCCAGGCCGGCATGCGGCGTCCCGGGCGGCCTCTCCGGATCGTCTGGCGCAGGAAATCGTCCGACGCGATCGCCAGGAAGTCGGAGTTGGAGATGGCCGGGAACGCCGTCGTCCCGGGGAACCGCATCCCCTCCCCCTGCCGGCCGTGGCAGGCGGCGCAGTAGGTGCCGTAGAGGGTCGGGCCGTCGGTGGCGAACTCGCGCTCCCCGAAGCGCTCCGCCCGGATTCGGTCCTTCGGCCAGAGCGCCTCCGGATAGTCGCTGCGCCGCAGCGACATCATGTAGAAGGTGAGCCGGTCGATCTGTTCGTCCGTCAGGCCGATCTCCGGCATCGCCGAGCCGGCCACCACCCGCGCCGGGGCGCGGAAATGATCGGCCAGCCAGCCGGTCAGGGCCGCGCCGCCAGTCGGACTTGCGCCGCCGGTCGCGTGCGTCAGCCCGAGCTGGCCCGGGTCGCGCTGCCCCTCCCGCGTCAGGTCGGGACCGTCGTCCCCGCCGACACCGGCGATGCTGTGACAGCCGCGGCAGCCGATCGAATGGAACAGCGCCTTCGCCTCGACGAGTCCCGGCGCCCCGACCCGCGACCCGAGATAGATGTCGATCGCTTGCGGGTCGCCGGCGGGAAGCGGCGCGAACGACGCCTGCCAGCGCCGCGCGCCGCTGCCTGCCGCGCCCGCGGCCTCCGCCCGCCCGTCCCCGGCGCCGGTCCGCCCCTCTTCCGGATGTGCCAGGTGGCCGGGGTACCAGCCGCGGTCGTAACCGCGCGCCCCCGCCGCCGTCAGGTCGGGCCCTTCCATGCCTCCGGCGCCGCCCGGACGGAGCGTCCCTCCCCGGCCTTCCATCCGGTGGCAGGCGAGACAGTCATGGCGCTCGAACAGCGCCCGGCCGCGATCGAGGCTGGCGGTTTCGGGGATCGCCAGGTGGGTGTGGCAGGCGCCGCAGCCGGCGTAGGCATGACGGCGCGGGATCATCGGCTCGGGCCAGTGACGCACGTCGCCGTGCGCGTCGGCCTTGACCGTGGCCCGCCCCTGGCCGCCGTGGCAGACGGTGCAGCCGAACTGCGCCGGGTCATGGCTGACGTCGGGGTGGGGGCCAAAGACCCTGTCCCCCGGCAGGGCGGTGTCGCCCGGGGACATCCCGAGGTGGCACGTCACGCAGCGGTCGACGCTGTTCAGAGCCGGCACCACGATCTGCCGGAGCTGCGCCTGAAACTCGGCGCGCCGGTCGGCCGGCAGACGGTCGCGATAGGCCGCCTGCAGCAGGCGCCATTCCTGACGGAAGTTCTCCGCGTAAGCCGCCCAGCCGAGCAGCAGCAGCGCCCCGAGGCTGGTCCACAGGAGCAGATGCTTGGTGCCGCGCATTTCAATGCCCCGGCCAGTGGGCGCGCGACCAGTAGAACCCCCAGTTCGGTCCGCGGAACCAGGTGCCGATGATCGTCAGCACCACGAACCCGCACAGGAAGCAGGTGAACAGCCCCAGCGCCCCGGCCCGGCCCGACTGGTGGCGCCGCACCAGCCAGATCGAGTACAGGGCGTAAATCAGCGTCAGGACGGTGCCCGGGTTGACCAGGGTGATCAGGATCTGCGGCGCCGCCAGCCACCACTCGCGGATCCACCCGAGACGGATGGCGAACGTCTCGACCAAAAGGACGGCGGCGAGCCCGAACACCGCCGAACCGGCGACCAGCCGGCCGCCCCCCGGCCCGCCGAACCATTCGCCGGTGCCCGTCGTCTCGCGATCGAGGTACGGGATCAACGCCAGCCCCAGGATCACGATGGCCGGAATGCCGATGCCCCCCATGAAGGCCGAGAACGACACCAATTCCTGGAGCCCGAGGAAGTACCAGGGGGCCTTCGCCGGGTTCTCCGGCACCGAAGGGTTCGCCAGCTCCTTGAGCGGCGCGTCGATCAGGAGCGACAGCAGGAGACAGACGAAGACGGTCAGCATCAGGGCCGCCATCTCGGCATAGAACAGGTGCGGCATCGCCGGCACCGTCCCCTCCGGACCGCGGCCCACGGCGGCGGTCCGCCCCCGGACCACCGCCGCAAGGTGGTAGGTCTTCTGCGGCGCCTCGGTGAACGACGGGTGGATCCCCGCCGGGCCCCCGACGCGGCGATCGGCGTCCTCCGGCCGTGTCAGCCCGCCGTCCTTGCGGATGCGCCAGAAGTGCACGGCGATCAGCAGGACCAGGACCAGCGGCAGAATCATCACGTGCAGCAGATAGAACCGGATCAGGGCCTCGGCGCCGACGTCCTCCGAGCCGAGCAGCAGCAGCTTCTGCAGTCCGCCGGGATCGAAGACCGCCGTCATGCCGAGCGCGTCGGTCACCTCGCGCGGCGACTGCGCGATGTTGGCGCCGATGGTGATCGCCCAGTAGGCGAGCTGGTCCCACGGCAGCAGGTAGCCGGTGAACGCCAGCCCGAGCGTCACCACCAGCAGGACCATGCCGACGACCCAGTTGAACTCGCGGGGCTTGCGGTAGGCCGCCGTGTAGAAGGTCCGCGCCATGTGCAGAAGGACAGAAACCGCCATGATGTTCCCGGCCCAGCGGTGGAGGTTGCGGATGAAACGCCCGGTCGGAACCACGAAGTGGATGTCCTTGATGGCGTCGTAGGCGACGTCCGGGTACGGCTTGTAATAGAACATCAGCAGGACCCCGGTGACCAGCGTGATCAGGAACGCCGAGACGCTGGCGATCCCGAGCCCCCACGTCGTGCTCCAGCGCAGCGACCAGCGGTGGGTCCGGACCGGGTGCAGGTGCAGGAAGACGTTGCCGAACACGAACGACGACCGCGACCGGTCGGTGTTCGGCGTTCCCGAGCGCCAGGCCGACTCGGCGAAGCGGCGCGGCGCCGCCTTCAGGTTGTCGAGGAACTGCGCCATGCCCTGCCCCCGGCTCATGCCTGGACCACCGTTCCGGACGGCACCGTGCGGCCCTCGTCCACCACGTAGGCGTTCCTGCCGATCGCCCGCACCTGCAGCCACGGCAGCGCCTTCGGCGCCGGCCCCTTGAGCACCGCGCCGTCGGGGCCGAACCGCGACCCGTGGCACGGGCAGTCGAAGCCCGACGCGGTCGGCCTGACGACGCAGCCGAGGTGGGTGCAGATCGTCGACATGGCATAGACCGTGTCACCGCGGCGGTAGAACGCCACCGCCCGGCCCGGCGGGACGTACGCCTCGCCGTCGGCGAGCGACTCCGGGAGCTGCACGCGGAAGCGGCGCGACGGCGACGGCAGCACCGCCGCCTTCGGCAGCCGCATCATTCCGATCCCCGCGAACAGCAGCGCCACGAGGGCCGAGGTCATCGCCGACAGCCCCAGGAAATCCCGCCGGGGCATGGGCTCAGGGGCAAGACGCGATCGTTCGTTCATGCGGGCCTCCACCGGGTCGAGAAGCACAGACGTTCCATGGTGATGGCGTCGGACGGGCAGCGCATGGCGCACAGGCCGCAGCGGATGCAGCGGTCCTCGTCCTTGAGGATGACGGAGTGCCGCGACGGGTCGGCGTCGGGGCCCAGCGCGGCCGCGAGCGCCGTCTGCAGGTCGGGCGATCCGTCGATCTGGTCGCAGCCGACGATCTTCAGGCACAGGGTCGGGCAGACGTCGACGCAGCCGCCGCACAGGACGCAGCGCGTGCCGTCGAACACCGGGCTGACGCCGCAGTCGAGGCAGCGCGACGCCTCCCGGCGCGCCTCCGTCTCGCCGTAGCCGATCTCGACGACCGATCGCGGGTCGGCCAGCCGCGCGCGGGCCTCGCGCGTCGGGATGGCGACGCGCCGCAGATCCTCGTAGCCGCGCTCGCGACGGTAGGCGGCGATCGGCACGTGCGACTCGATCGCCTCGGCGGCGATCGGCCTCCCCATCAGGTGCCGGTAGACCGATCGCGCCGCCTTTTTCCCCGACGCCACCGCGTCGATCAGCAGCCGCGTCCCGTGGGCCAGGTCGCCGGCGACGAACACGCCCGGTGCGGTCGTCGCCAGCGTCTCCGGGTCGACCTGCGGCCAGCCGGGGCGGAACTCGCGGACATCCTCTCCGCCGTCCTTCAGGAAACCGAGGTCGGTCGACTGGCCGGTCGCCAGCAGCACCGTGTCGCACTCCAGGACCTGGCGGTCCTTCTCCTCGAACACCGGCGCGAAGCGGCGGTCCTGGTCGTAGACCCGCAGACAGCGCTGGAAGACGACTCCGGTCACGCGGCCGTCGCCGTCGCGGCGGATCTCCACCGGGCCCCAGCCGTTGACCCGCGTGATCCCTTCCTCGTCCCCCTCGCGGATCTCGACCGTGTCGGCCGGCATCTCCTCGAGCGTCTCCAGCGACGCCAGACGGACCCGCCTGGTCCCCGGACGGCGCGCCGCGGTGCGGGCCGTGTCGTAGGCAATCTGCCGCAGCACGGATCGCGCCACGTCGTAGGCGACGTTGCCGCCGCCGATCACCACCACGTCGCTCCCCAGGTCGACCGGCTCGCCGAGCGACACCCAGCGCAGGAAGTCGACGCCGCCGAAGACGCGCGGCCCGTTCTCGCCCGGCAGCCCCAGCGCCCGCGGCCGCTTGGCGCCGACCGCGAGGATCACCGCGGCGTGGTCGCGGCGGATCTGCGCGAACGACAGGTCGCGCCCCACCACGACGCCACCGCGGATCTCGACCCCGAGCGCCTCGATCACCGCCACCTCGCGCACGATCAGCTCGCGCGGCAGGCGGTACTCGGGCACCCCGACCGCCAGCATCCCGGCCGCCACCGGCTCCATCTCGAAGACCGTCGGCCGGAACCCCATGATCGCCAGATCGTGCGCCGCCGCCAGCCCCGCCGGGCCGGCGCCGATGATTGCCACCATCTGGCCGGAAGCCGGCTGGAAGCCGCCGCGGACGAACGCCCGCAGGAGGGCCGCCGTCTCCTCCGGGCCCGCGCACACCTGCGGGATCCAGGACTGGACCGCCTCCAGGACGATCGACGGGTCGCGCGCTTCGACCCCGGCCACTTCGCAGGCGAAACGCTTCAGCGCCCGGATGGCGATCGGCCGGTCGTAGCCGACGAACCGTCCGTCATCATCGGTGCGCGGGATCCTGCCGCGGCGGCAGGCGGCCTCGCAGGGGGCGCCGCAGATGCGGCCGCAGATCGAGGCGAACGGGTTGGGGCCGCGGGCGATGAGGTAGGCCTCTTCGAAGCGCCCCAGGGCGATGGCGCGCACGTAGCCGCGCGCATCGGTGCCGACCGGGCAGGCGCTCTGGCAGGGGATGAGGTCCAGGTCATAGCGATCGGCGGGCACCTCGACCTTGAGGAAGCCGTTCCCGGACAGGCGGTCTGCGCCCGCGACCTCTCCCGCACCCCGGTTCGACGACGACCCCATGTCCTCGCTCCGATTGCACGGACCGACACACACCCTGTGATGAGGCGGATGCTAGATGCTGGTCGGTAGGAGTCCTATGACCCAGATCATATGGGGGAGGCCCGGAGGCACGGGCCAGACGCGCCCCGCCGCCGGGTCCCGGGAGAGCGCGGCCATTCGACGAGGGGGAACGCAGCCGTGGCGAGCCGGGCGGATTGCGCCCCCTTCAGAAGCCGACCGTGAGCATCACGTAGGCCCAGTCGGAGTTCTCGTCGCCCCGGGTTGCCCTGGCGAATTCGCCCGGCGCGAAGCGGCTCCAACCCCCCTCGAGGACCGTCCTGTCGCCGAGACCCACCCGGTACAGGAGATCGATCTCGCGCCCGACGCCGGTGCCGGAGGCGCCGGTCGGGTCGAACCCGAGGAGATTCCCGCCGGCGTCCTTCCACGGTCCGCGCGCCTCCTCGAGGCCGAAGTCGTGGAGCTTCGCCAGGATGAAGTGCCGGCCGCGCGTGACCGAGACCCCGGCGTAGGGGCTCGCGATGTTGCGCCACCCCTCGTAGTCGGCGTAGCCGTAGTGCGGGTGGTTGGTCGGGAAAAAGTTGAAGAACTCCTGGCGCTCGCCGTCGGCCGGCACCTCGTCGCCGGTGGCGAAGTCGTAGCCGGCGAACAGCCGCACCCTGGCGGCGGATCCGATGGTGACGCCTCCCTGCGCCGCCGCCGCCCAGGCGCTCAGATCATCTCCCTGGTTGCGGCCGGTCTCGACCGCGGCTTCGACGGTGAAGTCGAAGCGACCGAAGCGGTCCTGCGCGCGCCCGCCGAGGGCATGGATGCGGGTGTCCCCTTCATCCACCGCCGCCGGACCGGGAGGGGACGGGAGGTCGACGTGGTCGTCGAACCCGAGGATGTACCCCTCGTACTGGGCCCCCTCGCGCGCCGCGCTCTGGGCGTAGACGCCGTACAGGGTGCCGCCGTCCGTTCGCAGGCTGATGATCGAGGGGGTGCCCGCCGGGCCGGGAGTCGTGGTCACGGTCGTGGCGCGGCTCGAAAGCTGCCCGAGCAGGCCATCCAGCCAGAACCTCCCCCGCGCGTAGCGCACCCGGGCGCCGTCGAACGCCCGCCCGACGTTGTCCCAGCCGAAAGCGCCGATCAGGCGCTCGTCGCCGTAGATCCACTCCTGCCGGCCGAAGCGCCACTGCAGGCGGCGCCCCTCGCCCGTGACGATCTCGAGAAACCCCTGGTGCAGATCGAGGTTCTTCTCGTTCGAGGCGGTCGAGGTCTCCTCCCCGGCCACGCGCGCGTCCTGCGGCTGGATGAAGACCCGGTAGCGGTCCCGGAACATCGCCTCGACGCCGAGGCGCATGCGCATGAACCCCTGACGCCGAAGGTCGTCGATGTCGCGGTTGAGGTCGGCGTCGTCCCGATACTCGGGGCGGAAGCGCACCTCGCCTGAGAACGTCCACTGGACCGGCTTCTTCGTTTCTCCCGACTTCGCCTCCTCCACTCCCGCCGCGTCGCCGACGGCGGCGAGGAGAGCGGGGACCACCAGCACCGCGAAGGTTCGTCGCGCACCTCGCATCCGCGTCCTCCTTCGGCCGGCCTTCGGCCCGGGAGAGTCTGTCCCGGAAAGGAGTCCGCTCGGATGATCTGGATCATATGGGGCGGTGCGACCCGTCCGCCAGCAAGCCGGACGGGAATCTCGTTCAGCCTGGCAGCCCGCGCGGCTACTTCCCCCCGTGAGGCTCCCGAGGCGCGCCGCGAAGCCGAGGTCGAGGTAGAGCGTTCGCAGGGAGCCCCCGCGCTCGGCCGATCGGAAGGTCATGAAGCGGATTCCATCCCCGGCCGGCGAGTAGGTATAGAGCTCGCCCCGTCCTACTTCTCGCCATGACGCAGGCGCTTCCCCTCCCCGGACCAGAAACGATCGAGCTTCTGGAGAAACGCCCGGCCCTCGGGCGAGTCGGGGTCGGAGGGCGGCGGGTCTGTGAGCCGCGCCAGCCGGACGAGCGTGCCGAGGGCCTCGAGGCGGGTCACCTTCGCGTCGGCCTTCCGCGCCAGGTCGAAGAGGACCGGGATCGCGCCGGTGTCCCCGAGGCCGGCGACCGCCTGCGCGATCCGCAGCCGCACCCACTCGTCCTCGTCCTGGTTCTTCAGGCCCTGGAGCAGGGCCGGCAGCGCGGAGCGGTTACCGAGGTGGCCCAGGGCGGATGCGGCCTGCTCGCGCACGGCCGGCGACTGGTCGTGCAGCGCCTCGACGAGATCGGGGAGAATGCGCGGGTCGGCGGTCCGGGCGATCTCCCGGACGGCCGCCACGCGCACGTTCTCGTGGGTGTCCTTGAGCGCCCGGCGCAGGGCATCCATGCTGCCGCCGACCTCGTGCTCGGGCCGTAAGGCGCCGGCCGGGCCGGGCGATTCGGCGACCTCGCCGGGATGCGCCCCGGCGATCTCCCCGGGAGGCGTCTGGGCGCCCGGCCGGAAGTAGTACAGGAGCCAGCCGGCGCCGATGGCCAGGGCGAGGCTGGCGGTCGCCACCACCACGGCGCGCGGGCGGCTCGGGGCGTGGCTGATCGCCCGGATCGTGCCTCCCAGCGCGAGCGCGATGGCGAAGCCCACCATGATCGTCGGCCCGGAGGGCCGGTCGTAGGAAAAGAACAGCCCGACGGCGCTGACGATGGTCGCCATGGTCCAGCCGGTGATCAGGCGCGCCTTCAGGCCGTCGAAGAACATCACGGCGAAGACGGCGGGGGCGACCAGGTAGCAGAAGACCAGGAGGACGCCGGCGATCTGCACCGACGACGTGATCACCACGCCGAACGACAGGTAGAAGAGGAAGTCCCACAGCCGGACGTTCATGCCCCGGGCGAAGGCCGCCTCGGGCTCCATCGAGATCAGCAGGAACTTCTTGCGGAAGAGGAAGTGGAACACGCCGAGCAGTGCGTACAGCACGGCCGTCTTGATGATCTGGTGGGGCGTCACCCAGACGATGCTGCCGGCCAGGAGATCGTGCAGGTGCTCCGCGCCGTGCGGCGAGATGTCGGCCAGGAGGATGGCGGCCGCAGAGGCCGTGGCGTAGCTCAACCCGATGATCGCCTCCTGCGGCACCCGCTCGTGCCGGGCGCGGGTCAGGGCGAAGATGACCGCCGCCAGGATCGCGAACCCGAGGGAGATGTAGTACGCCCCCTCCGAGCGCGGGTCGTAGCCGAGAAGAAAGGCCGCGGTCGCCCCGAGGGCGGCAATCTGCGCCAGGGCGATGTCCACGAAGATCACCTTGCGGCTGATCACGTGGATGCCGAGGTAGACGTGGATGCCGGTCAGGATCAGGCAGGCCAGGAACGGCAGGAACAGGACCTGGAGCTGCTGCGCCACCCGGTCACCTCCTCGCGGACGGCCGGCCCCCGGTCAGCGCGCGGACGATCTGATCGGTGGCGTGGTCGAACAACCGGAAGTAGTCGGTCGCTTCGGGGGCGCCCCCCACCTCGATCGGCAGCGTGAGCACCCCCACCCCCGTGCGTTCCGCCAGGTAGTCGGTGGAGCGGTGCTCGACGTACGGGCGGGTCAGGATCACGGGGACATCGCCCACCATGAGACGCGTCACGAGGTCCTCGAGGTGCTTGGCGGACGGTGAGATCCCCGGCTTCGGCTCGACGAAATCGACGACGCGGATGCCGAAGCGATCGGCGAAGTACGAGTAGTCCTTGTGGTAGGTCACGACCGCCTTTCCCCTGACCCCCTGCATCCTTCCCAGCCAGCCGCCCAGGTGGGCGCGCAGGGGCGCGCCCCCGATCGAGGTGCCGTCGAGGAAGGCGTCGAGCGTCCCCGCGAACGCCTCGCGCGACAGCTTGGCGCCGCCGGCCAGATCCACGAGGTCCTGGCCGAACAGCGCTTCGTGGAGTTGCCGGACGAAGGCGCGGCGCCCGTCCTCATAGGCCTGTGCGCCGGCGGGATCGGCACGCCTCAGCGCCTCGGCGATCGTCCCGGAGACGATTTCGGCGTTGAGGGGATCGGTCAGATAGTGGGGATTGCCGTAGGGGTGCACGTCCCCCTCGGTGCGGCTGAGGCTCAGTGGTATCTCGACGACCCGGATGCCGGCCGAGCAGTCGATGTAGCCGGCGCCCCCGACCAGAAGGCGCCCCGTGCGCGCCCCCTGCGTCAAGGGCGGCACCCAGCCGATCTCCAGGTCGAGGCCGTTGACCAGCAGGAGGTCGGCCTTGCGCAGCTTGACGATGAAGGACGGCTTCGGATCGACGAAGTGGGCGTCCTGCGCGCCGCTGGCGATGACGGTCAGGTCGATCCGGTCGCCGGCGACGGCGGAGGCGATCGAGCCGAGGTTCGGGAGGCTGGACACCACCTTGACGCGCGCCTGGGCGGCGGCCGCGGTGTCGGAAAGCAGCATGGCGGGCACGGCGAACAGAAACGGCAGCAGAGTGCGGCAATGGAATCTCATGGCGTTCCTCAGTATTTGTGGGCGCCGTGAGCGCCGATGACCGGGATCCACTGGAAGAAGAGCTGGCTGTCGTCCCGTTCCCCGTCGAACCGCAGCGCCGCGTCGTCGTTGCGGCTCGTTCGCTTGTACTGCAGCCGGATCTCCTGGAACTCCGACGGCTGGAACCGGACGATCCCCGAGATCGCCCGCTCGCGCGCCCGGTCATCGTCGGGGAAGCCGGACCAATCGTAGCGCGTGCCCACGCGCCAGCGCTTGGCGAACTGCCATTCGACGTGGCTGTAGCCTCCGGAGGCCTCGACGACCCGCGGATCGAGAAACGGCGTCGCCGGGGGATCGACGAGGACGTCCAGGTGGCGGCGGCTCTCGAGCGCCTCCGTCTGCCACAGGAACGACCGGTAGACGTTCAGCCGCACCGGTTTCCATTTGTAGGTCAGGTCGATGCCGTTGACCGCCGATTTGAGCTCGCCGCGGGGCTCGATCCCGGCGCAGGGGGCACCGCAGTCGTCGAGCGTCTGAAGCAGCGCCTCGGACGCGCCGGCCCGGCCGCGCGCCGCCGTCAGACCGACCTCCAGCGTGCTGTTCGGGCCGGTGTTGAAGAACCAGGCGAGGTGCTCGAGAAAGGTCAGGTTGCGGCGGTCGCTGTTGAAGGAGGTCCCCTCGAGCGCCGAGCCGACCTCGGTGAACAGATCGATGTACTGGTCCCAGGGGTTCGGGATCAGGACGCTCAGGGACAGCCCGTCGGTCGTGAGACTCTCGTCGCCGAAGAAATTGGCCAGGACGTTCGCTTGGTCGACCGAGAAGAACTGGTGCGTGTGCAGCCCGTTCCATTTCCCGAAGGCGCTTTTGAAGCGGCCGCCCTTGAGCTGCAGCGGCCCCGGCAGCGCCAGCGTGCTGATGAACCCCTCCTCGACCTCGGGGGTCTCGCCGGCCGGGAAGGACAGGAACAGGTCGACGCGCGTGAACGGATCGACGGCCGACTGGAAGGCGAACTCGGCCTCGCTCAGGTCGAACCCGTTCGCGTCGCTCTCGCGCTTCAGGGACGTCGTCCCGGCCGCGAGAAGAATGGCGCTGATCGCCGGGTTGAGCAGGCTCTGCACGCGCGTCGGCGCGTTGCCCGCGGTTCCGGAGACGGCCGCGGCCGGCTGGGCGGGCGGGGGAGGTGCCGGCTGCGCCGGGGCCAACGGCGCCGGCGCGGGGCCCTGATCGGGAAGGATCCCGGCCCGCAGCTGGTCGCGCAGATTCTGAATCTGGCGTTTCAAGTCCTCGATCTCGCGCCTCAGGACCGCCACGTCCTCGGCCGTGGGCGGGGCCGGCGCGGCACGAAGGCCGGGCCCGAGCAAGAACATCACCGCCAGGAGGGACACTCTGGGTCTCATGATTCCTCCGCCAAATCAGGTTCTCGGTACGCCCTGCGGTCCGCCGCATCCAGCCGGGACCGGGTCGTGCCGGATCAGAGACGGGAAGACCGCGCCGCCAGCGAATCAGACAGCAGGAGGTCCCGGTGGGGCGCGGAGCGGACGGAGATACGGGGCGGCGCTTGTGGGCGAACCGGACGGCGACAGGACGGCGATCCGGGAAGGCTCGATCACGGGGGACCCCAGGTCCCCGGACATCTGGGCCACTCCGGGGGAGCTGAGCGCCTTGCAGGTGGAGCAGTCGCGCTGCGGCCCATTGTGGGGGGCCGCGGCGTGCAGCATCGACAGGGCGAGGAGCGCCAGGAGAATCGCCGAGCACCACCGGGTCCAGCCGAGCCGCATCGTTGACAGCATCGATGGTTTCCTGTTCAGCGGGCCTGAAATCGTACTCGACGCCAGGGCGCATGTCAAAGAGCCCCGGGAGATTCTCACGGGACTCCCGGCCGTCGTCTCAGCGGACCGGGGCGATCGGGACCACGTAAGGCGCGCCGGTCGCCGCGTCGCGCTCGACCCTGGCCTCGGTCTCGTACACTTCGCGGATCCGCGCCGCCGTGAGGACCGAAGCGGGAGGGCCGTCCGCGGCCACCCGGCCCTTGTGGAGGAGGACGAGGCGCGAGCCGTAGCGCGCGGCCAGGTTGAGATCGTGGCTCGTGGCGACGACGGTCAATCCGCGATCGCGATTCAGCCGGGTCAGGATGGCGTAGATCTGCAGGCGGTGCTTCAGGTCGAGAAAGGCGGTCGGCTCGTCCATCAGCACGATGCGCGGCTCCTGTGCCAGGGCGCGCGCGATCAGGGCCCTCTGCCTCTCCCCGCTGCTCAATTCATGGAGGTGCCGGTCCTCCTGGTCGGCGAGGTCCATCTCGGCGAGGGCGGCGCGGGCCGCGGCGAAGTCCTCCGGGCGCTCCATCCCCCACCGGCCCAGGCGCGGGGCGCGCCCCATCAGCGCGATCTCGAGGACGCTGAAGTTGAACAGGACCCGGGTTTCCTGGAAGACGACGGCGACCTGGCGGGCGCGCTCGGGCGGCGCGATGGTGCGGATCGGCCGGCCGGCGAGCCGCACCTCGCCGCCGGCGGGCCCGGCGACGCCGGCCAGGAGGCGGAGAAGCGTGGTCTTTCCCGACCCGTTCGGGCCGATGACCCCCAGAAACTCGCCGGGCGCCACGTGGAGCGACAGATCCTCGAACAGCGCCGTCGCCGCGCCGTGATGACGGAAGCGGACCTCATGGACGGAGAGGATCGGGACGCCTGCCGCCCGCGGGTCACTCAAAGTAGCCGCCTCCACCCTGCCGGCGGTACAGCCACAGGAAAAACGGCCCGCCGCAGAGCGCTGTGATGACGCCGACCGGAATTTCGGTGGGCGCCATCACCGTGCGGGCCGCCGTATCGGCCGTCATCAGAAAGATGGCGCCGGTCAGGGCGGAGGCGGGGACGAGAAGCCGGTGGTCGGGCCCGAAGACGAGGCGCGCGGCGTGCGGCACGATCAGCCCGACGAAACCGATCGGCCCGGCCACCGACACGACGGCCGCGGTGACGAGCGATGCAAGAAGGACGGTCACGAGGCGCGTCCGCTCGACGGTCACGCCGAGAGAGCGGGCGGCGTCTTCGCCGGCGGATAACAAGTTCAGATCGCGCCCGGAGAGCGACAGGCCGGCGACGCCCAGGACCAGCAGAACGGACAGTCCGCCGACGAGCCCGTACCCTTCGATCGGGATGCTGCCGATCATCCACAGCCTCACGCCGTGCAGGCGGGTGAAATCGACCACCGTCTCGATCAGGAGGATGACAGCCAGGTAGACGGTGTTCATGATGACGCCGATCAGGAGCATCGGATAGGAAAGGAGCCGGCCGCCCGCGCTGGACAGGAGGAACAGGGAGCCGACCGTCGCGGCCGCACCGAGGAAGGCCGCCGCCTCGCGCACGGGCAGGACCGGCGCGAGCGCCTGCAGGCCGGCCGCGGTGGCCAGGAAGGCGCCGAGCGCCGCGCCGCCCGATACCCCGAGGATGTACGGATCGGCAAGGGGATTGCGCAGGACCGCCTGGAACACGGCGCCCGAGGCACCGAGCGCCGCGCCGGCGAGGGCCGCCATCAGGATGCGCGGCAGCCGGATGCGCAGGATGGTCGCCGCCGCCGTTTCGCCGCCTCCGTCCTGCCGGAGGAGGTCCAGAAGGGTGTGATGGCTGCTTCCGATGCTGGCGCAGACCATGACGCAGGCGGCGAAGCCGGCCGACAGCAGGCCGATGGAGACCCAGAGACGCCGGGCGGTGAGCGGCGGCATGGGGCCAGTCTAGCGCAAGCGATCGGACGGCAGGACATAGCGCTCGAGGGCCGGCATGAAGAGATGGTAGCGGCGGCCGGCGAGCAGCGTGCGCCGGATGAAGCGGACGGTGCGCGGCACGTACTCGAGGTATTCGGGACAGCCGCGGACGGCGGCCATGTACCCGAAGGTGCCGAGGTCCTTGATGTTCCTCTCCAGGGCCATCAGGTCGAAGTCGCGCCGAAACTCGTCGACCGGGAGGTCGAGGCGCATGCAGAGCCGGTCGATCATTTCGTCAACGAGGCGCTCGTCGAGATCGAGCGACGAATCGCGCAGGAGCGACGCGGCGTCGTACGTGTACGGCCCCATCCGGGCGTCCTGAAAGTCGACGAGACCCAGACGGCCGCGCCGGACCAGGAGGTTCCGCGACTGGAAGTCGCGGTGGCAGTAAACGTGCGGCAGGCGATCGCAGCGAAGCGCCAGGTCGGAGTAGAAGGCGCGCAGGACCGCCTCGTCCCCCTCCGAGGGGACCATCCTCCTGTATCCCTTGATGAAATGGCGGTGGAAGTGGTCGAGCTCGAACAGGAAGCGGTCGCAGTCGAGGGCCGACGTCGCGGCGAAGTCGCCGGGCCGGAGGCCGGCAGCCCCCTTCTCATGAAACAGGACGATCAGGTCGCACGCCTGCCGATAGAGCGGGACGGCCGCCCGCCACCCGCCCGCCGGCCGACCACGCGTCCCACTGCCAAGCAGGTGCTTCTGGAGAGTCGCGTCCCCGAGGTCTTCGACCAGGACGAGACCCGCGGCGGGATCGGAGTCCAGGATGCGCGGGACCGGCGCGCCGATCGAATTCATGACCCGGTGGTTGCTGAACAGGGGCGAGGCAGGGGTGAGTGGCTCCGGATGGACCATCAGAACGGCCGTCTTCCGGCCGCGGGTGACGCGATAAAACTTTCTGGTTGAGGCATCTCCGGCGATTTCCTTGATCCTGAACCCGGACCCGATCGATCGCCCGAGGAATGCCTTGACAGGGGGGGTGATCAGGGTCCTTTCGGGGAGACGGCTCACAGGTTGAGGGTCCAGCATTGGCCCAGCCGCTCGATCTTTCGCCTGTTCTTCTGCCGGCCGCCGGCGCGCAGGAGGATCTTGCCGGTGAGGCTCACGCCGGGAGGGACGAAGACGCCGGAAGTGACGATGCACTCCGACAGACTGGCGCCATCTCCTATCCGGGCCCCGTCCCAGACGAGAGTCGAGCGCAGGGAGCATCCCTTGCCGAGCGTGGCCTGCCGGCCCAGGACGACCCCCCCCTGGAGTGCGCACCTGCCCCCGATCGTCGATCCCCTGCCGATGTAGACCGGCGGCTCGAGCGACAGGTCGGCCGGCACGGTGACGCGATCGAGGTAAATGCCGTCCAAGGCCCTCAGCGGCCCGATGGAGGCGTCCTTCCCCCCCTTCAGGACCGCGAGGGTGCCCTCGAGATAGAGCCGCGGGTTGCCGAGCTCCTTCCAGAACCCGGTGTGGACATATCCGCGGATGGACCTTCCTGCTGCGAGAAGCGGTGGATAGACGTCCCGGTTGATATCGCACTTGCCGGCAGGGATGGCGTCGAAGATTTCAGGCTCCAGGACGTGAATGCCCGAAAAAAAGTAGCGCCCCTCTCCTGGCCTGGGGTCGCCGGGGGGCCTGCCGGCGATTCGGGCGATCCGATCCCGGTCGTCCATCTCGACGGGGCTGTATGCGGCCTTGGGATCGAGGGGCGTCAGGACCATCGTCGCCAGGGCGCCGCATTCGCGGTGCTTCTTCAGGGCGGCGGTCAGGTCGCAGTCGCTGAGACTGTCGCTGTTGACCATGAAGAAGCTGCCCGAGCCCCGCAGGAGGGGCTCGGCCTTCTTGAGGCCGCCCCCCGTGCCGAGGATGATCGGCTCGTCGGAATACTGGATCTTCAGCCCCAGCCTGCTGCCGTCCCCCACGATTCCCCGGATTGACTCGGGCTGGTGGTGCAGGTTGATCACGGCTTCCTTCACGCCGTGGCGGGCCAGGTGCTCGAGAGTGTGCGCGATGATCGGACGGTTGAGCAGGGGCAGGGAAGGCTTGGCACGGTCCTCCGTGAGAGGCCACATCCTCTCGCCCATGCCTGCCGCGAGAACCATCGCTATCATTATGCGATTAAACCATAAGTCGGCGGCGCGACATTCTCCGAAAGCCGCGCTGGACGGGGCTGTGGAAAATATGGTCAGGGAGAATTGGCCTGATCAGTGGCGCTTTTTTCATGGCAGTAAAACAAAACATCCTTGTGCAGAGATGATCGATGCGGCCTGGACATGTCTCTGATCGCCCTGATCAGGGCGCATCGAACAGCATGTCTTTCAAAGGAAGACCCCGCAACTTGAGATGATCCTGGTACAGGGTCAGATAGCTCTTGGCGATGTAATCGGTCGGCTTGTATCCGAGCCTCGCCGCCACCTCGTCGATCAGGGGTTTGGGCCCTTCGAGCTCCAGGTAGTTGCCCACCGGCGTCTCGTCCACCGTGATGACGAGGTCGGAGTACTGGTAGGCGGATCGGTATTTCTGGTAGCGGAACAGGGGCCGCATTCCGAGCTTCGCGAGGATGGCGACCATCGTCTCTCCCGATGAGACGTTGACCTCCATCTCGTCCCTCACTTTTGCGCCCCCCTCGACCCGGGGGGCCTCCTTGTAGGTGAGCAGCGATCCCCGGTCCTGGATGCGCACCCGAAGAAGCGTCTGGCTCATCTTGAGGGAGAAATCGGGGAAATCGTATAGCTGGTTGTCCTCGAACTCGCGGGGATGGACCAGCCGGGCGCCGATCTGCTGGAGAAGGGCCGGGACCTTCTCCAGATCCTCTACTTTCAGCTTGACCTCAACTTCGGTCTTCTTCATAGGCGCGGTTAACTTATCATAGTGCCATCATGGGAAAGACGACGAAGGCGACCCTGGTTTTCCTCGCCCTGTTCATCGGGGCCGTCGTCTACCTCAGCACCCGGATCGCCGTCTTCGAATGCCACGTCTGCGTCACCTACCGCGGCGAGACGGTCTGCCGCACCGCCGCCTCCGGGACGGAGAGGGCGGCGATCGAGAGCGCGGTCACCAGCGCCTGCAGTGGCCTCTCCTCCGGCATGGCCGAATCGATAAAGTGCGACAACACCCCTCCGGACAGCGTCACCTGCAAGGGAAGGTAAGAACCTCAACGGGCCGCCACCAGGGAGTGCTGGTCGAGGTGGGTGCGGTTGCGGCCGGCGGCTTTGGCTCGGTAGAGAGCCGCGTCGGCGGCCTGGACGAGGTCTTCGGGGCGGCCGATGCGGTCGTTGAGGGGGTACGTGGCGACGCCGGCGGAGACGGTGATGCGGATGACCGGGCCGGGGTCATCCGATCCGTGGAAGCGGTAGGATTCCGTGACGCGGCGGATGCGCTCGGCGAGGCGCTGGCCGTGCACGGCGGTGGTCTGGGGCAGGAGCGCGACGAACTCCTCGCCGCCGTAACGGGCGATGAGGTCGGTCTCGCGGGACGAGTGGACCATGATCTCGCCGAACTGCTTCAGCACCCGGTCGCCGGCGGGGTGGCCGCAGCGATCGTTCACGGCCTTGAAGTGGTCGATGTCGAACATGGCCAGGGTCAGTCGGTTGCCGTACCGCCGCGCGCGCTTGAACTCCTCGTGCAGCCTTTCCATGAAGAACCGGAAGTTGTAGAGCCCGGTCTTGTCGTCGAACTGGATGAGGCGGGACATCCGCTCGTTGGCCCGGCGCAGCTCATCGTTGGCCTGCTCGAGCGCCCGGAAGACCTCGCGCTTCTTGAGCATGGTGCGGACGCGGGTCTCGACCTCCTCGTACTGGAACGGCTTCATGATCAGGTCGTCGGCGCCGCTGTCCTCGAAGATGGCGGCGCGGCGGGTGTCTTCGCGGCCGGTGAGGACGATGACCGGGACGGTGGGATCTTCCCTCTTCAGCTCGCGGGTCACGATCAGGCCGTCGACTTCGGGCATGACCTTGTCGACCAGGACGAGATCGGGATGGTCGTTCCGGGCGATGTCGAGGGCCTCGCGGCCGTCCCGCGCGCAGCGCACGTAGTAGTCCTGGGACGACAGCCATTCCCGCAACAATCCGAGGTTGTCCTCGCGATCGTCGGCGATCAGGATCTTGTAGCGATTGGACATGTCCCCTCAGGTCATCGGCCGTCGGGCCGAGCATGCGGACAGACTAATCCATCTGTTTCCTCAGGAATGTAGGGACGTCCAGCTCGTCCTGGAGGGAAGCGTACCCCAGGTTGACCGCTCCCTCGGGCTGGCGGGAGGCGGCGGTGGCCGCGGCGGGGCCGCCCGCCGGCGGCGAAGCGGCGCGCCTGAGGAAGGTCGGGGAATCCAGGTCGCGCGCCGCGCGGGCCTGCGCGGCGACGGCTTCGACCGGCGCCGCCGGGCGGCCGTAGCCGCGCTGGACCGGGGCCGCCGCCTCGGCGGCCGCCCGGCCGTCGCGGTTGAAGCCGGTGGCGATGACGGTGATCTTGACCTCGTCGGTCATCGCCTTGTCGATCACCGTGCCGAAGATGATGTTCGCCTCGGGATCGGCGGTGCGCTGCACCAGGCTCGAGGCCTCCGCGACCTCGTGCAGGGTCATGTCGGTCCCGCCGGTGATGTTGATCAGGATGCCGCGCGCCCCGTCGATGGTGGCGTCCTCGAGCAGGGGGGAGGAGATGGCGCGCTGCGCCGCCTCGACGGCGCGGTTCGGCCCCGCGGACACGCCGGTTCCCATCAGCGCCATCCCCATGCCGCTCATGATCGTCTTGACGTCGGCGAAGTCCAGGTTGATCTCGCCGGGGATGGTGATCAGGTCGGAGATCCCCTGCACCGCCTGGCGCAGGACGTCGTCGGCGAACAGGAAGGCGGCGCCGAGCGGCATCGCCTTGTCCACCGAGTTCAGGAGCTTCTCGTTCGGGATGCAGATGACCGTGTCCACGGCCTCCTGCAGCTCCGCGAGGCCCTGGTCGGCCTGGTTCCGGCGCGTCTTCCCTTCGAAGCCGAACGGCTTCGTGACGACGGCGACGACGAGCGCGCCGAGCTCGGACGCCAGGCTGGCGATGATCGGAACGGCGCCGGTGCCGGTCCCGCCTCCCAGGCCGGAGGTGATGAACACCATGTCGGCCCCCTGCAGGGCCTCGATGATCTTCTCGGAGTCCTCCAGCGCCGCCTGCCGTCCGATGTCGGGGTTGCTGCCGGCGCCCAGCCCCTTGGTCAGCTTGGCGCCGATCTGGATCTTGAGGGGGGCCCGCGAGCCCTTCAGCGCCTGGCAGTCGGTGTTGGCGACCATGAACTCCACGCCCTGCAGGTTGGTGGAGATCATGCGGTTGACGGCGTTGCTGCCCCCGCCGCCGACCCCGATCACCTTGATGTTCGCGCCGACCGCCTTGTTCTCGTCGAACGAGAGCCGCAAGGCGCCCCTGGGTTGCTTTTCGTCCATCAGGATCATCCGACCCTCCCTTAGAAGAGTTCGCTCAACCAGCCCTTCACCATGTCTCCCATGCGCGACAGGACGAACGGGTGCGGCACCCTGGCCGGCGCCTCCGCGCGCCGGCGCGCCCCGTAAAGCGCCAGGCCGACCGCCGTGCTGTGCTGCGGTGTCGCGGCCGCCTCGGCGAGGCCTCCCAGCCCGGCCGGCGCGCCGCGGCGCACCGGCACGTTCAGCGTGCGCTCGGCCACCTCCTGGATGCCCTCGAGCATCGAGCCGCCGCCGGTCAGGACCACCCCGGCGTGCAGCGAGCGGTCGAAGGCGCTGCGCGCGAACTCCTCGGCGATGAGCGCGAAGATCTCCTCCACGCGCGGCTGGATGATCTCGCACAGGAGCGTGCGCGACAGGACGCGGGGCTTGCGCCCGCCCACCGTCGGCACCTCCACCGTGTCCTCCTCGCCCACCAGGCCCGCCAGGGCGCAGCCGTGCTTCTTCTTGATGCGCTCGGCCTCCGGGATCGGCGTGCGCAGGCCGACGGCGATGTCGTTCGTCACGTTCTCGCCGCCGGCCGGCAGGGCCGCGATGTGCCGGATGGCGCCGCGCTCGAAGATCACCAGGTCGGTCGTGCCGGCGCCGATGTCGATGAGCGCCACGCCCATCTCCTTCTCGTCGGGAGTCAGGACGGCCTCGGCGGCGGCGAGCTGCTCCAGGACGATCTCCTCCACCTCCACGCCGGCGCGGTTGACGCTGTTGACCAGGTTCTGGGCCGCCGTCACCGAGGCGGTGACGATGTGCACGTTGGCCTGCAGCTTGGAGCCGCTCATGCCGGCGGGATCGTGGATGCCCTCCTGGTCGTCCACCATGAATTCCTGCGGCAGGACGTGGAAAATCTCGCGGTCCGGCGGGATGTTCACGGCGCGGGCCGAGGCCAGGACGCGCTGCACGTCGTCACGCGTCACCTCGTGGTCGCGCCCGGAGACCGCGACCACGCCGCGGCTGTTCAGGCCGCGCACGTGGGCGCCGGCGACGCCCACGAAGGCGCGGTCGGCCGTGCAGCCGGCCACCAGCTCGGCCTCCTCGACCGCCTGCTTGATCGAGGCGACGCAGGAGTCGAGGTTGACCACCACCCCCTTGCGCATGCCGCGGGAGGGGGCGGAGCCGTGGCCGATGATGTCGATCGTCCCCCCGCTCCGGGGCTCGGCGATCAGGACGCACACTTTGGTCGTGCCGATGTCCAGCCCCACGATGTGGGTGCCCGCTCGGGCCATCTCAGTCTCCCCTGTTTTCGTTCGACGCCACGAGCGGGCGGAACGCGATGCGGTCCTTGAACCTCAAGTCGACGTAAGCGCCGTCGCCGAAATCGGTGGCGAGGTAGTCGCGCAGCGTCAGGTAGCGATCCAGGTTCTCCCCGAAGTCCTCGGGGTCCAGCCGGACGGCCGCCCCCCCCTTGTTCATGTGCAGATCCAGACGGTCGTCGCGCGCCAGGTCCACTTCCGAGATCTCCTTCGCCAGGGCCGGATAGGTCCCCTGGAGGTACTCGACCAGCGCCACGCCCCGGCGAATCTGCGCCCGCATCCTGGCGGGGTTTCTCTGGTCGACGCCGACGAAGATGGGCACCGAGTAGTCCCGCGCCTGGCCGCCGTACGGGTCGATCGGCACGCCCTCGCCGTCCACCAGCCAGACGCGGTCGCGCAGGAACGCCAGGCCGCGCGGCACGCGCTCCTCGATGGCGCAGAACAGGCCGTCCGGGAGGACGCGCTTCACCACGGCGCGCCTGACCCAGCGGCGCGTCTCCAGGTCGCGGCCGAGGCGGGCCGGATCGAGGCGGAACAGATTCCGCCCGAGGTGGCGCTGGAGCGTGCGCCTGAGATCGGCGGCGGGCGCGTAGCGCGTCTGGGAATACTCGATGCGCCGCAGGAGGAAGCGCGGTGAATGCGTCACGTACCGGCGGGCCCCGTAAAAGGCGCCGCCGAGGACGGCGAGGGCGCCCAGCGAAAGGCACAGGAGCAGCCCGCCCCGGAAGCGCCTGCGCCGCACCACCTGCCCGCCGCGCCCCCGCCTGAGGATGCGCAGGGGCTCGGCGCCCGCGGAACGCGAAGCGTCGCCAGAGCCCGCGGAGGGCCGCGCGCGCCTCAGGTCCACCTGACCACCTCGGTCTCGAGCGTGATGCCGGTCTTGCCGCTCACCGTGTCCCGGATCCTGTCGATGAGCGCCGCGACGTCCCTGTAGGTCGCGCCGCCCTGGTTGATGATGAAGTTGGCGTGGGCGTCCGACACGACCGCCCGGCCGACGGCGAGGCCCTTGAGGCCGCAGGCGTCGATCAGCCGCCCGGCGTGGTCGTCCGGAGGGTTCCTGAAGATGCAGCCGGCGTTCTTCGCGCCGGTCGGCTGGGTCGAAACGCGCCGATCGTGAAAGGCCTTCATCCGCTCCTTGACGCGGGCCGGGTCGTCGGGCGTGAGGCGCAGCGTCGCCGCCGCCACGAAACGGTCGCCGACGCCCGGGCTCCGGCGGTACTCGAAGGTCCCGGGGCCGGAGATGATCTCCTCGATCTCTCCGTGCCGCGAGACGGCCAGAAACGAGGAGACGGCGTCGCCGAACATCCCCTCGTGCCAGCCGGCGTTCATGCGCACGCACCCCCCGACGCTGCCCGGGATCCCCTCGGCGAACTCGAGGCCCGACAGGCCCGCGGCGGCCACCCGGTTCGCCAGCTTCGGCACCGAATAGCCCGCGCCGACGCGCACGGTCTCGCGGCTGATCTCCGGAGCCTGGTCGAGGCCCTCGGAGGAGATCACCACGAACGACGGCCCCGCGTCGGCGACCAGGAGGTTCGACCCGGCCCCGAGGTAGTCGAAGGCCACGCCAGCCGCCGCGAAGCGTTCCAGGACGTCGGCCAGGTCCTCGGCCCCGCCGGGAACGAGAAACAGGCGCGCCGGCCCGCCGACGCCGAGCGACGTGCGCGTCCGCAGCGGCACGTCGCGCAGGACCGGGACCCTGGACTCGCGCAGGATCGCCTCGGCCTCCGACACCCAATCTCCTGCCGCCACCATCAATGCCGCCTTCCCGTCCCGCCCGTCGCGCGCGGCCGCGTCACGCCCCGGACTGCAGGCGCTTCAGGAACTCGTCACCGGCCTTGTAGACGCTGCCGGCGCCCATTGTGATCACCATGTCGCCTTCGCGGGACCTCTCCAGGAGCCAGGCCGGGACCTCCTTCAGGTCCCGGACCAGGGTCACGTCCTTGTGGCCGTGGTCCTCGATGGCCCGCGCCACGCCCTCGGCCGTGACGCCCGGGAGGGGGGGCTCGCCCGCCGGGTAGATGTCGCAGACGGCCAGGACGTCGGCGTCGTAGAAGGCGCGCGCGAATTCGCCGAGGAGGGCCTTCACCCGCGTGTAGCGGTGCGGCTGGAAGACCACCACGGTCCGCCGGCCGAAGCCCTTCTTGGCGGCGGACAACGTCGCCAGGATCTCCGAGGGGTGGTGGCCGTAGTCGTCGATGACCATGATCCCCCGGACCTCGCCCTTGAGCTGGAAGCGCCGGTCGGCGCCGCTGAAGCGGGCCATCTCCGCCTTGATCGTGTCGAATGGCATCTCGAGGTCAAGCCCGACCGCGATCGCCGCCAGCGAGTTCTGGATGCTGTGGCGGCCCGGCACGCGCAGCGTCACGCGCCCGAGCTTCTTCCCCTGCAGCCGCACCGTGAAGGCGGTCTTGAACCCCTCCAGGGCGACATCGGTGGCCGACAGGTCGGCCTGCGCCGAGAAGCCGTAGGTCACCACGCGGCGCGACAGGCGCGGCAGGATCTCCTGCACGCGCGGGTCGTCCAGGCAGACGATGCCGACGCCGTAGAACGGCACCTTGTTGAGGAAATCGGCGAACGAGTCCTGCAGCCGGGACAGGGCGCCGTAGTGGTCGAGGTGCTCGGCGTCGATGTTCGTCACCACGGCGATGGTCGGCGTGAGCCGCAGGAACGAGCCGTCGCTCTCGTCGGCCTCCGCGACCAAAAGGTCGCCGCGCCCGAGCTTGGCGTTGCTGCCTAACACTCCGAGCCGGCCGCCGATGATGATGGTCGGGTCGAGCCCCGCGCCCGACAGGACCTGGGCGACCATCGAGGTGGTCGTCGTCTTGCCGTGCGAGCCGGCGATGGCGATGCCGTACTTGATGCGCATGAGCTCGGCCAGCATCTCGGCGCGCGGGATCACCGGGACCTGGCGGCGGCGGGCCTCCTGGACCTCGGTGTTGTCGGGGCGCACGGCGGACGACACGACCACCACGTCGGCGTCGCCGACGTTTTCGCCGTGGTGGCCGCGGGCGATCGTCCCGCCGAGCGCGCGCAGGCGCTGCACGGTGGCCCCCTCCTCCAGGTCGGATCCCGTGACCTGGTAGCCCAGGTTGATCAGGACCTCGGCGATGCCGCTCATGCCGATGCCGCCGATCCCCACGAAGTGGATGCGGCGGGTCTTGCGCAGCATCACCATGTCCGCCCCCGGCGCGCGGCCCCGGCCGCGCCGCGCGCGCGCCGCTCCGGCCCGCCGCCCCGCGCGCGCCGTCTCATGCCACCATCTCCTCGATCATGTCCACGATGCGCGCCGCGGCGTCCGGGCGCGCCAGCATCGAGACGGAGCGCTCCATCGCCATGACCCGCTTCGGATCGCCGCGCAGCGTCAGGATCTCGCGGGCCAGCGACTCCCCGGTCGCGGCGGCCTCCTCCATCAGGATCGCGGCCCCCGCCGCCGCCAGCTTGCGGGCGTTGAAGCGCTGGTGGTCGTGGGCCGACGCCGGCAGGGGCACCAGGATCGACGCCTTGCCGCAGGCCGCGATCTCCGACACGCTGCTGGCGCCGGCCCGGGCGATCACCAGGTCGGCCCCCTCGTAGGCCTCGCGGATCGCGGTGATGTAGGGCACGACGCTCGCCTCGAATCCCAGGGCGGCGTAGGCGGCGGACACGCGATCGAAGTCCGCGCTCCCCGTGCCGTGCGTGAAGCGCAGCCCCAGGCGGCTCTCGACGAG
>JACOUZ010000206.1 GCA_016177515.1 Acidobacteriota bacterium | reverse complement strand
GACGGTACGGTGGCCGCCGCGGGTCAGAATTCCGGTCTGGGTTCGGGTCGAATCCGCGTCCGCATCGACGATGAGGATGTTGGCCTTGGGATGCACGCCGCCCTCCTGCTTGACGTGTCCAGAAGAGCAGCAAGAAGCGTTCCACGCCCACCGCCCGCTCCCGATCTCCGAACCCGCGGCCGATCAGGATCTTGCGGGAATGACGATCCTGCAACAGGCCGCCTGAACCAGGCGCGGAACGCTTTTGGCATCGCGAGCGACGGAAATTGTAACGGGATGTCCGAACGGCGCCACCCGGGGGCCCGGACCCTGACCAGTGTGAGGACACCTGTCATGCCCTCGACGGGCGGCGCAGCGGCGCTGACTGAAATCCAGGGGCGACGGAAGGAAGCGGTCCGGCGCTATGATAGGCTGCGGCTTGTGCGAGTGGGTTTCGTGTCGCGATTCTGCGTGTCACGTCCGCGCGCCTGCCGCCGCGCCGCCGCGGTCCTGGCGATCGTGGTCGCCGCAGCCCCCGGTGCCTCCGCGACCTCCATCCCGCCCGACGCCGGGGCGATCCTCCGCTCCGGATTGAAGGACCTCCACGACGGGCTCTACGAAAGGGCGGAGACGCGCTTTCGCGCCGCGGCCCGCGCCGCTCCGAATGACCCCGACCCGCAGCTGTTCATCGCCTTTACCTACTGGTGGCGCACGCTCGAAGACCGGGGCGATCGTTCCTGGGACGCCCCCTTCCTCGCCGCGGTGGAGGGAGCGGTGATGGCCGGCGAGCGCCTTCTGGAACAGGACCCGCGCGACCGGCGCGTCCTGGTCGCGGTCGGAACCGTGCACATCCTGCGATCACAGGTCGAGGCCGTGCGCCGGAATTTCTTCAAGGCGGCGCAGGAGGCCAGGCGCGGCAAGAAGAAGCTGGAGGCGGCGCTCGCGGTCGATCCCGCCTGCGCCGACGCCCTGTTCGGCCTGGGCGCCTACAACTACTATACCGACAGGATTCCGGGCCTGGCGCGTGGGCTCCTGTTCATGCCGCGCGGCGGCGCGGAGCTGGGGCTCCGGCAGCTGAAGACGGTGGCCGCCTCCGACGGCTATTTCAGCGCCGACGCCCGCCTCCTCCTGGCGTTGATCTGCGGCCACCGGGACGAGCGCTGCTACGGGGACGCACGGGCCCATCTCCAGGAGGCACTCAAGAGAAACCCGGATTCGCCCTTGATTCACGGCTCGATTGCCGCGCTCGAGATGCGGCTGGGAGAGTACCCCGAAGCCGTGCGCGATCTGGAGTCGGCCCTGGCGGCGGCAGCCGGCCCCGGGCCGGCGCGCCAGATTCAGCGCCGCACCCTGCGGGTTTACCTGGCGGACGCCCTGGCGTCCGACTGGCGACTGGAGAGAGCGGAGAAAGTCGCGCTCGAGGCGGGAGACCCGGCCGTCCTGCCGCAACGCGAGCGCCAGGTGATCGAACGCCTGGCGCGCGAGATCCCCCTCCGGAGAGGTGCGGAGATCGACCCGCCGTCCCCCTTGGACGCGCCCTTGCCGGATCGAGTGCGGGCGGCCCTCGGCGCGCAGGCCGAAGGGCGCAACCCGGAGGCCCTGAGTATTCTGGCGGCGGCCGCCGAGGCTTTCCCCCTCAGCCCCCTGCCGTATTTCCTCTCGGGCCGCCTGCACTTCCTTGCCGGCCGCTACGCGGAGGCCGATCGCGCCATGGCCGCCGCGTCCGAGCGGGCCCAGGACCCGCCCCCCTGGATGTCGGGCTGGATGGCGCTCTACCGCGGGCTGTGCGCGAAAGCCCTGGGGCGCCCCCAGGCGGCCCGCGCTCACTTCCAGGCGGCCAGCGAAGTGCGACACTTCCGCTCGGTGGACCGGGCCCTGCTGGAGATGCAGGAGGGTGTGCCGCCGCACGGGCGTTGCGCGCCCTGACCCGGGAGGCCGGTGCCCGGACAGGCTCCTAGCGAGCCAGGGCCCGCGTCACCCGCACCACGTATTGCTCGGTCTCGCGGAAGGGAGGGATCCCTCCGAAGCGGTCGACCGCCTGTTCGCCCGCGTTGTACGCAGCCAGAGCGAGGCGGACCTGTCCGCTGTATCGTTCGAGGAGCTCCTTCAGGTAGCGCACTCCGCCGTCGACGTTCTCGACCGGGTTGAAGGCATTGGCGACTGCGAAGCGCGCCGCGGTCTGCGGCATGAGCTGCATCAGCCCCATGGCGCCGCGCGGCGACACGGCGAAGGCGTCGTAGCGCGATTCCACCTCGATCACGGCGAGGACCAGCGCCTCGTCGACGCGGTGCCTGCGGGCGATTCGTGAGGCCAGATCGCGCAGCGCCAGGCGATCGAACACCGCCCCCGGTCCGATCTCGATCGGGCCCTCCTCCTGCGGTGCCGCGGCTCCTCCCGGCGGGCCGGGCGCAAGCACGGGCTCGCCGAAGGGGGGCGTGGCGATGGACGTCCCGTCCGGCGACGACGGCTGGATGAACGGGGCGGGCGGCGAAACCTGTGGCTCGACGGGGTCCCGGCGGATCGCGACGACCTGGTCGTGGAGCAGGGCGATTTGTCCGCCCCCCTCCATGGTCAGGACGATCCGGTCGCCCTCCCTGCGAAAATCGGAGACGGACAGGGATCGGCCGTTGCGCAGCAGGGCGGTGTCGGCGCGGATCTCCGCAAGGCTGACGCCGACGATTGACAGGGCCAGCCAGACCGGATGGATACGCCATGGAACCGTTTTCCGTCGGCGCATGCGTGCCCGGATTATACGGTGATCCCTCCGGGCAGGCAACGCCCAAGTGCCTTGGTCGACAGGCACTTCGGCGTCAAGGACCCGTCATTTCCGGTGAAACTCCCGCTCCAGGTGCTCGAGACTGAGCCTGAGGAGGACGGGGCGGCCGTGCGGGCAGGTCATCGGCATGTCGGTGATCATGAGGTCGCTGACGATGGCCCGCATCCTCGGGGCATCCAGCGGATGGTTGGCGGTGACCGCGGCGTGGCATGCGGCGGTCGCGATAATCCGCTGGCGCAACCGGTCGATTCCTTCCACCCGGCTCCACTCCAGGATTTCGCGAAGCAGCTCGCGCACCAGGCGCGCCATGGCGCCGGACGGCACGAAGGCGGGGATTTCATCGACCACCAGGGTGTCGTCACCGAACGGTGCGATGCCGAAGCCGAGTTCCTCCAGGGCGGCGCGCGATTCCATGAACGCCAGGTGCTCCGCCGGAGCCACCTCGACCGTCGCGGGGAACAGGAGTCGCTGCGTTGCAATCCTGCCGGCGCGGCTCTGGGCCATGAACCGCTCGTACAGGACGCGCTCGTGGGCCGCGTGCTGGTCGACGATGACCAGGCCGTCGGGGGCGGACGCCAGGATGTAGGTGTCCCGGAACTGCGCCAAAGGCGCCATCGAGACCGCCTCGAAGAGCGCCGCTCCCGCCGTGCGATCACCCCCGGCAACCGGCCGATCTGCGATCGGCCCAGCGGGCGGCGGTGCCATCCCCTCGGCCGGCGGCGGACCGATCGAGGCGCCCCTCGGAGGGCCTGCCGGGAAGGACTCGGCCACGCCCGCCCGGAAGGGCGCCAGCCTGTAGAACGGCCGGCTGACACCCAGGGCTTCGAGGAGCGCGTCGCGCACCAGGTCGTGCACCGCAGCCGGCTTCAGGAATCGCACTTCCGCCTTGGCGGGATGGACATTGACGTCCACCTCCTCCGCCGGGATCTCGAGAAACAGGTAGAGGACCGGATATCTCCCCCTCGGGAGGAGCGTGGCATAGGCCGCCTGGATGGAGTGCAAAAGACGCCGGTCGCGGATCGGACGTCCGTTCACGAACAGGTTCTGGTCCGAGGAGGTGGACCGGCTCAGGGACGGGCCCGATGCAAGACCGATGACGCGCATCGTCGCGACCCGCCGCTCGACCGCGACGAGCCGGGGGGCGTCGGTCCTTCCGGCGATCTGCGCCACGCGCTCCCGGTAGTCGGAGGCGGCCGGCCACGAAACCAAATCGCGCCCGCCGGACTTGAGGGAGAAGGCGATGCCGGGACGGGCGGCGGCGATCCGGGTCAGGATCGCCGTGAGGTGCGCTGCCTCCGTGGCCGCCGAGCGCAGGAACTTGCGCCGCGCCGGTGCGTTGTGGAACAGGCCCTCCACCTCCACGGTCGTCCCCCGGGGGTGCGGCGCCGGCTCGACGGCGAGGACCCTGCCCGTCCGCAGGCGCACCCGGGTCCCCTGCGCTCCACCCGTGGAGGTGGTCAGGGTCAGGCGTGACACCGAGGCGATGGACGGCAGGGCCTCGCCGCGGAAGCCGTAGCTCCCGATCGCCTGCAGGTCGGCGGCGGAGCGGATCTTGCTCGTCGCGTGCCGCTCGAAGGCCAGCAGGGCGTCGTCACGCTCCATCCCCGAGCCGTCGTCGGCCACCGCGATCCGGTCCGCGCCGCCCCCCTCGACGGACACATCCACGCGGGACGCACCCGCGTCCAGGGCGTTCTCCAGGAGCTCCTTGACCACCGACGCCGGGCGCTCGACGACCTCGCCGGCGGCAATCTGGTTGGCCACGTTCGGCTCGAGAATCCGGATCGTTCCCACGCTGTCTCCTTTCAAGACAGAAGCATTTTCTTGCCGTGCGAATCGGTGATGCAGAAGTTCTCCACCGTCGCCAGGGTTTTCTCGAGCTTGGCCACGTGGCAGATCGTGTCGCCGGGGTTGACCATTGGCATGGTGGTGATGCCGATGATGAGCCCGGTCAGGGGCGAGCGGACCATGGACACCTCGCGGCCGAACGGATTGGTGATCGAGGCGATCTCGTCGCCGGCGTAGATGATCTCCCCCGGCCGGACCAGGATGTCGGCGATGCCTCCCTTGACCGAGCGCACCCACTCCGACACCTTCACGACGACGCGGAAGCGCGGCTCCTTCCGGGTGTCACCGGTCATGTTCAGCGCGGCGAGGACGTTGCGCACTCCGCCGACGCCCCGGGACACCATGTTCCTCTGGAAGCGGAAGGTCTCCCCCGCCTCGAAGATGATCGTCGCCACGCCGGCGGCGGTGGCGGCGGCGCGCAGCGTGCGAGGCGGACCCGGGGAGTCGATGATGATCTCCGTGCCGAAGGCGCGGGCGATGCGGCGCACTTTCTTCGACGACATGTCGGCGCGGATGTGGGGCAGGTTGGTCCGCCCGACGCTGGCCGTGTGCAGGTCCACGCCATAGCGCGAGGGGCCCACGATCTCCGTGAACAGGGTATGGGCGTACCGCGAGGCGGCGTTCCCGTGCGAATCGCCGGGGAAATAACGGTTCAGGTCGCGGCGCCCCGGCAGGTAGCGGGTGTGGGTCAGGAACCCGACCCGGTTCATCACCGGAACGCAGATCAGGGTGCCCCGGAGCTGTCGCGGCGTGTAGCCCGTCATGACCCGGCGGACGATCTCCACCCCGTTGAGTTCGTCGCCGTGGATGGCGGCCGTCAGGAACACGATAGGGCCCCTCTCCTCGCCGCGGATCACGGTCACCGGGACGTTGACCGGGGTCGAGGTGTAGTACTCGCTCACTTTCAGGAAGATCTGCTCGACCGTCCCGCGGCGGACCTCCTTCCCTCCGATGCGCAGCGCCATCCAGGCCTCCTGGGCTCTCCGGAGCCTACGCCTCCGCCTTCTTCCTGCGCCGGTACGAGCGCGCGAACGCCACGGCGAACTCGATGATCGCCGCGGCGATGTCAACCCCCGTCCAGCGCTCCAGGCCTTCGAAACCGGGCGAGGAGTTGACCTCCACGACCTTCGGGCCGCCCTGCGACTCGAGCATGTCCACACCTGCCAGTTGAAGCCCCATGACGCGGGTCGCCTCCAGGGCGGCCGTGCGGTAGCTCTCCGGCAAGTCCACCACGGTCCCGGTTCCGCCGCGATGCACGTTGGATCGGAACTCGCCGATCCCGGCCTGCCGGCGCATGGCCGTGACCACCCGGTCGCCGACGACCAGGGCGCGGATGTCGCGCCCCTCCGATTCCTCGATGAATTCCTGCACCAGGATGTTCATCCCCAGGTTCCAGAAGGTCTCGAGGACGGTGAGGGCGGCCTGCTCGGTCTCGGCCAGGATGACCCCGATCCCCTGCGTC
>JACOUZ010000216.1 GCA_016177515.1 Acidobacteriota bacterium | reverse complement strand
CCTGGTCGCCGACACCGGCTTCCAGCTTCTCGACCTTGATGCGGTCCCCGACGGCCACCTTTTGCTGCTTCCCGCCGGCGTTGATGACAGCGTAGCTCACGGGCGCTCCTCCGACTGGTGCTCGGCTTTGCGACGGACCGGCGATTATACAGACGCACCAAGAGAACTGTCAACGTCCGTTTATCTTGATGGATTCCCGGCCTCCGGGAACGGCATCGCCGGGGCGCCGTCCCCCGCTCCCCGGCATCCCTGGCCAGGGGCCATCCTGGATCGGAGCCCCGCGAGGGTCACGAGAGAACGGTCAAGCGGACGGGCAGCCAGCGCCCGGCGCGGCCGTCTGAGAGTGCGCCGGAACCCCCGCGCTGTTCAGCGGGGCAGGCGCACCGAAGCCGAGCCGAGCGCGAGCGTGAGCCAGAAATGCGTGAGTCCGGGCAAGGCGGCGCGGGCTCAGCCGCGAGCGCGGAGGCGTGCCGCGCCGGGCGCTGGCTGCCCGTCCGCCTGGGCGGGGTTTCAGCGGCCCTTGCGGAGCTCGATCAGGACCATCTTGGCGATGGTCTTGAGTGTCTCGAAAACCCCGGTTCCCTTGGAGGCAACCGCCTCGAAAACGGGCTCGCCCTTGCGCACCAGCTGGCGCTTCATCTCCTCGGCCGGCAGGGCGGAGGGGAGGTCGCGCTTGTTGAGCTGCAGGACGTAGGGGATGGTGCGCAGGTCGTACCCCTGCTCCTTGAGGTTGAGGTCGAGGTTTCTCAGGCTCTCGAGGTTGGCCTCCATGCGGGCGGCCTGCGAGTCGGCGACGAAGACCACGCCGTCCACGCCCTTCAGGATCAGCTTGCGCGAGGCGTCGTAGAACACCTGGCCGGGGACGGTGTAGAGGTGGAAGCGCGTGCGAAAGCCGCGGATCTCGCCCAGGTCGAGGGGCAGGAAGTCGAAGAACAGGGTGCGGTCGGTCTCGGTGGCGAGCGAGATCAGCTTCCCCTTCGCGGTCGGGTTGGTCTTCTCGTAGACGAATTTGATGTTCGTCGTCTTGCCGCCCAGGCCGGGGCCGTAGTAGACGATCTTGCAGTTGATCTCGCGCGCCGCGTAATTGATGAAGGTCATCGGTTGAGCCGGTCGCCCCCGCCTGTCTCAGTCGCTGAACAGCTTGTCGATGTCCTCGTCGGTGATCTCCGCGAACGGAGAGCCGCCGGCGGCGGCCTTGCGCGGCGCCGCCGATTTCTTCAGCATCACGTCCAGGATGGCCGCCAGCTCGGTGGAGCCCTTCTTCACCCGCAGCCGCACGAGCCCCAGGGACGAGCGCTCGTCGAAAATGACGACGAGGATCACGCGCCCGCCGACCACCGAGATGTGCAGGTTGTCCCGTTCCCCCTCGTGGAAAAGGACGGAAAACTCCTTTTCGCCGATCAGCCGGGCCAGCGAGTCGGTGGCCGCGACGTTGCCGGCGGCCAGGGACGCCAGGGCGGTGGTGTCGATGGAGGTCAGCTCGCCGATGGCGGCGATCTGCTGGCCGTTCTTGTCCACCAGGAAGACGACCTTGGCGTTGCATTCCGTCCGCAGGCGGGAGATCACGTCGCGGATCCGGGTGAACTCCTCTTCATGAAGGACCAGGTCGTTGCCGGGCATTCAGTGGATCCTCGGAGCTGCCGGTTGCGCCCGATCGTCAGACGGATGACGGACGTATACCGGCGGGTGTCAATATGAGGCACCTGCCGCCAAAGATCAACGGCCTGCGCCGGAGCGACGCTTCCGGCACCCGTCTCCTACCCGCGGGGCAGATCGATGGCCTCCACGTGGAGCCGTCCCGCGGCAGCGCGCGCCGCGGGCCGTCCCTGCTTCAGGAACTCCTCGCGCGGAACGAACGAAAAGCCGCAAGGGACGTCGGGAGAGATGATGTTGCGATCGCGCAGGTCGCGCTCATCGATCGGAAACAGCCGGCAGACCCGCGGCTTGATCTCGTGAATGGTGCAGCGCACGGGGGTGGCCTTCCGATCGAGCAACGGGCAGGAGAACATGAGATGGCAGCAGGCCCCGGTGCGGTCGCACTGTCCCACACGCCGGGCCAGGCTCTCGCGCACGAAGCCGGGACGGAAGTGGGCCAGGCAGAAGCGCCGCAGCTTGCCCCACCCGAGAGTCGCCCGTTCGCGGAAAGTCAGGCTCGAGAGCTTCCTCACGGCACTCCTGCGCTCCGCCCTGCAGGACGCCCCGGAGCTTCACGACCCCACGGCCCGGCCCATACTCGGACAGGCCCCTAGGGCTTGGTCTCCAGGAGGTAGTGGCGACGGATGACCTCCATGCCTTCGGTGGCGAAGTAATGGGTGAGGATGCGGGCGGCGTAATCGGCCGCGGCCGCCGCGGTCGCGCCCACCCACTGCTTCGGCAGGGCGGGTGCCTTGGGGTCGAAGCGGCTCATGGTCCAGAACGATCCGTCCGGCATGCGGACCTGGGCGATCCAGTGGCCCGGTGCCGGCTCCACGAGAATCGTGTAGGTTTCATCGGTCTTCTGCCGGGTCCGCACGGTGTATTCGAAGGCCGTCTGCTGCGCCATGGCCCGGTCATTATACAACTCCGGCCCGATCGCGCCGGGCCGCGGCCCTCGGCGCTCAGAGGGCCAGTGGCCCGCCGAGCCCGGCCGCGCGCGCCCGCGCCAGCACGACCGCGGCCGCGGCGACGTCCTGCACGCCCACCCCGGTCAGATCGCACACCGTGATCTCGCTGTCCGATCGGCGGCCGGGGTGCCTCCCGGCGGTGATCTCCCCCAGCTCACAGGCGACCCGGCTCTCGGGGATCGTCCCGGCGGCGACGGCGTGATGGATCTCCCCGAGCCTGAGGCACTGCGCCTTGCTGTCCGCCACGATCAGGTCGGCGCGCCCCAGGACGCCGACGTGCAGCTCCTGCTTGTCGGGGCCGTCCGACCCGACGGCGGTGACGTGCACGCCCGGAGCGAGCCAGGCGGCCTCGACCAGGGGCTCGCGGCTCGCCGTGACCGTGATCACGATGTCGGCCCCCTCCACGGCTTCGCGCACCGAGGAGACGGCGCCGAGCCGGCAGTCCCGGGGCATCGCCGGGTCGCCCGACAGCTCGTCGGCGCAGGCGCGGGCGCGCTCGAGGCGCCGGCCGAAGATGCGCACCTCCCGGAACGGGCGCACCAGCGCCAGAGACGCGAGCTGGTAGCGCGCCTGATTGCCGCAGCCGACGACGCCGACGACGCGGGCGTCGCGGCGCGCGAGGTGCTTCGCCGCGACCGCCCCCGCGGACCCGGTGCGCTGCTCGGTGATGAATCCGTTGTCCAAAAGCAGCGCGGCCGGTGCGCCGGTCCGCGCGTCGAACACCAGCACCATGCCGTCGTTCTGAGGCAGTCCCCGCGCCGGGTTGTCGTAGAACCCCGAGGCGATCTTCACCGCGTAGTGCGTGCCGCCGCGCAGGTGACCGGCTTTGACGTGGATCTCTCCCCGGCTCTCGGGGACGTTCAGGTTGATGACCGCCGGCAGCTCGGCACCCCCGGTGGCATAGGCGGTGAACGCCTCCTCGACCGCCTGCAGGCTGGAGGCGGGATCGAGGAGCCGGCGGATTTCCGCCTCGCGCAGGATCAGAAGAGTGCGGCTCACATCAAGAGACTATCACCGCGGCGCGCATCGGCGCCATCGTCCCGGGCCAGACCGCGCCGCCGCGGCGTGGCTCATGGCTCGCACGCGCAGGACCCTCGGCGTCCAGCTGTCGCGCATGGCGCGGCTCGAAATCGCCACGCCGCGGCGGCGCGGTCTGGCCCCGCACGCACCTCTGCAGATCTCTCCGCGCACGGGTCCGAGGGCTCCTCGCGCCGTGTCCAATACCGGGCGCCACCAGAAGCTGAGCTGGTTACGACGGGGCGGGTGGGTAGCGGGGACGATACGCCGTCGCTGGCGACTTGCGGCCGGTTGTTGCGTCCCGCCCGGGTGCAGCGATGAGGGGGGTATCAGCAGCCGCGCCGAGAGAGGCATACGCAGCTGCAGGTGGCGGGCCGCACCGCGACGCGGCGATTTCGAGCCGCGCCCTGCGCAGGAGGGGGTCACCCAGGAGCCCGCGCGAGCGAGCATGAGCCGCGGCGCGGTGCGGCCCGCCACCCGAAGCTGGGGATGTCTCAGTCCCGGGCGCGCTTTACAATGCCGCCGGGCGTTGATATTCTGCGCCTTTCCCGGAAACCGGAGGGAGGCCGCCGTGCGCATCGAACCGTTCCGCATGGAAAGGATGCAGTCCACCTTCGAGAATTACGTCGACTACAACCTGTCCGAAAGCGGCGTGCACCCGATGCGGGTGAGCGAGCTTCTGGAGATCGGCGGCGGGGGCGCCGAGCGCTTCCTCGACACCGAGCTGGGCTACAGCCAGTCGAACGGCACGGAGGAGCTGCGCGACCGGATCGCCGCGTTCTACGACGGGGCGAAGCGCGCCAACATCCTGGTCACCAACGGCGGATCGGAGGCGAACTACGCGACGCTCTGGTCGCTCCTGGAACGCGGCGACCGCGTGGCGTTCATGATTCCGAACTACCTGCAGGCCTGGGGCCTGTCGCGCGCCTTCGCAGGCCGGGCCGACGCCTTTCGCCTGCTGCCCCGGCGGGACGGCGGCCGGATGCGCTGGGCCCTCGACACGGACGGGCTGCGCCGCGCGGTCACGAAAAGGACGCGCATCATCCTGGTCACGAACCCGAACAACCCGACGGGGGCGATCCTCACGGAAGAGGAGATGGACGAGGTGGTGCGCGCCGCGCGCCGCTCGGGAGCCTGGATTGTCGCCGACGAAATCTACCGGGGCGCCGAGGTGTCCGGCCGGACGGCGTCGAGCTTCTGGGGGCGCCACGACCGGGTTCTGATCACCTCGGGCCTGTCGAAGGCGTTCGGCCTGCCGGGGCTGCGGATCGGCTGGGTGGCTGGTCCCGCCGCCCCGGTCTCCCGGATCTGGTCGTACCGCGACTACACCACCATCGCGCCGGGGATGCTGTCGGACTACCTCGGGCGCATCGCCATGGATCCGAAAAGGCGCGAGGCGATCTTCTCACGGACGCGGGCCATCATAAGGCGCAACCTGCCGGTGATCGAGGCCTGGCTGCGCTCGCACGACGGCGTCTTCGGCTACATCCCTCCGGAGGCCGGCGCCATCGTGTTCGCCCGCTACGCCCTGCCGATCGGATCGGTGCCCCTGGTGAACCGGCTGCGGACCGGGAAGTCCGTCCTGGTGTGCGCCGGCGACCAGTTCGGCGTGGGCCGCCACCTGCGCTTCGGCTTCGGATCGGACGCCGAGTACATGCTGCGAGGGCTGCAGCGGATCGCCGAGGCGCTGGCCGAGATGGCTGGGGCGCGTCCCCGGCGCGCCACGGGGCAGCGGCCGCGCCGGCGCCCGCCGCTGGGCGCGCGTCAGCGCGGCCGGGCCGAATACTCGGACAGGCTCCCTGGCCCTCAGGACAAAGACCCGGCCGCCCGCTCGGCCTCGATCAGCACGCGCGCCTCCCGCTTCGCCTCTTCCAGCGTGGCCACCCGGCCGTCGAGCTGCATCTCATAGACCGCCCGGACGATCCGGCCGACGGCAGGGCACGGCGGCAGCCCCATCCCAAGAAGGTGCCGCCCCATGAGAATCGGGGCCGGTGGACGGCTCTCGACGCTCAGGCCGCGCACCTTCGCGATGAACCACTCCTGCGCCTCGGTCGAGAAGGAGCCGGTGCGGCCGAGGCAGTCGGCCCGCGACACGCGGTACAGCAGGTCGGGCTCGAGCCGGCGCGCCAGGCGGCGAAAGGCGCCGTCGCCGACGTTGTCCCGGTTCTTGTAGTAGTGGCTGGGCGTCAGATGGTGCGCCACCAGCTGCACCACCTGCTCGCGCAGGTCGTAGCCGTGCAGGGATCGCACGTTCAGCCGATCGAGGAAGGCGCGGGCCGGGGCGATGCCGGCTTCCTCGTGATCGTACGAGCGGATGCGGCCGTCCACGACCGCCGTCGTCCCGGGCTTGCCGAAGTCGTGGCAGAGTACAGCCAGCAGGACCGCCAGGGCCTTTTCCTTCGGCAGGTCCGCGATCTCCGCCTTCGCCACATCGACGGCCATCAGGGTGTGGATCCACACGTCCCCCTCGGGGTGCCACTCCGGCTCCTGCGGGCAGCCCTTGAGCGCCCGCAGCTCCGGGAACAGGCGGTCGACGACGCCGAGGCGGTCGGCCCAGTCCAGCCCGGCCGACGGGCGCGCGGCTCTCAGGAGCAGCTTCTCGATCTCGCCCCAGATGCGCTCGGCGGGCAGGTCGGAGAGGTCGATGCGGCGGCACAGGTCGACCGTGCCTGCCTCGACGGCGAACTCGAACCGCGCGGCGAACTGCACCGCCCGCAGGACCCTGAGGCTGTCCTCGATGAAGGTCGCCGGATCGACGGCCCGCAGCAAGCCCGCGCGCAGATCCTCGCGCCCTCCCCACGGGTCGATGGTGTCGCCGGCGAGCGGGTCGAACAGCATGGCGTTCACGGTGAAGTCGCGGCGGCGGGACGCCTCCTGGAGGGAGAGGTCGGGGTCGCCCGAGACCGCAAAGCCGCGGTGTCCCGGGGCGACCTTGGTATCGCGCCGCGGCAGGCTCACGTCGATCCCCGCCGGTGGGAGACCGGAAGGCGGGGGGACGAGCTTGTAGACCGCGAACGACTGGCCGACGAGCTTCACCTCGCCGAAACGTCCCAGGAGCGCGGCGAGCCGCCCGGCCGGCAGGTGGTACACCTCCAGGTCGTATTCGCCCGTGGCGGGCACGCCGGGACGCCCCTGCAGGCGGAGCGCCTCGAGGTCCCGCACCCAGCCCCCGACCAGGAGGGCGCGGCCCCCTGCGTCCCGCACGCTCCTGCAGATCTCCAGAATCAGCGGATCGATCGCGCTCACGCTCCCAGTATACGGGAGGCCCGGGCGGCGCCGTCTCCATGCCGGGATGGATCCGGGCTCGCCACCGGGCGGCCGATCCCCCGGGGACTGGCCGGCCAGTCAGACAAAGCCCCTCGCGTCGACACATGCCAGGCTCCTGAACACTTTTCCGCGAACCGGTGCCTTGACTCCCCCCGGGCGGAGCCTAACTTGGAGAAGGGGTCCGTCGAGCCGGTGTCGGTTCGCTGACGGGGGAATGCGGGGGCTCATCCAGGTGAAGAGCGGGCGTGCCGGAGGGCGGACGATGGAGTTGCGGATGGCCGCCCTGCTTGCGATCCTCTCCTGTCTGCAAGCGGCGTGCGTGAAGCGGCCGCAGGAACCCCTGCGCATCGGCGTCAACGCCTGGCCGCCGTTCGAGCTTCTCTACCTGGCGCGCGAGAAGGGGTTCTTCGAGGCCGAGAAGGTGGAGGTCGACCTGGTCGATTTCTCCTCCTACACGGGGATCCTGAGGTCATATCATCAGGGGAACGTGGACGGGTTCTTCGCCACGCTGAACGAAGTCCAGATCGCCGACAACTTCCAGGACCAGCCGGTGGTGACCCTGGTCGTCGACTACTCGTTCGGAGGGGACGCCCTGGTGGTGCGCGACGGGATCGCCGATCTGAAGGGCCTGCGCGGCCGGCGCATCGCCTACGAGGAGTCGGCGCTGGGATCGTACGAGCTCGAGCGGATCCTTGCGATCGGCGGACTCGGGCCTGACGACGTGGTGGCGGTCAGCCGCCTTCCCGAAGAGGCGGAGCAGGACTTCCACAGGGGGACCGTGGACGGTGTGATTACCTACGAGCCCGGGCTGGGCCGCCTCCTGCGCAGCGAAGGGGCGCGCGTGCTGTTCTCGTCGCGCGACATCCCGGGCGAAATCGTCGACGTGATGGCGGTGCGGCGGTCGGTTCTCGACCGGCGCGCCGGCGAGCTGCGCGGGGTTCTGCGGGCCTGGTTCCGGGCGGTGGCCTACATGAAGGAGCAGCCACAGGAGGCGGCCGCCGGCATGGCCAGGCGGCACAACCTGACGGTGGAGGAGTTCCTCCAGGGCCTGCAGGGTGCCCATGTCCCCGACCTGCGTGAAAACCGCGAGCTTCTCGGCAGCACGCGCGCACCGGGGCGGCTGCACCAGACGGCGGCCCGCCTGGCCGAGTTCCTGGTCCGTCACGGCCTGACCAGAAAGGCCGTCTCCGGGCCGGACATCATCCGCCCCGATCTCATCGAGTCATTGTAGGCGGCCGCCGTGCGGCGCATCCTCTCCCGGTTCCCCACCTCGACCCTGATGGGTCTCGCCTTCACCATCCCGGCGATGCTGATCGCGGGGTTCCTGCTCTTCTACCACACCATGGAGGCGCGGGCGTTCCTGGCGGACGAGGGGGTGCGTTACGGGGACATGCTCGCCGACCAGCTCCTGTCCGCGTCGCAGCGCTTCATGCGGCTCGGCTCGCCGGCGGCGGTGCAGGAGGTGATCGAGGAGACCGGCAGCAAGAGGTCCGTGGTGTACATCGCGCTCATCGGCAAGGACGGCCGGGTGATCGCCGCCAGCAAGCGCGACTGGATCGGCCACGATGCGACGATCATCCCGGATCCCGACTTCACGGCGATCGCGGCGGCAGCCCGCGACACGGCCCGGGCGCAGCACCGCCTGGTGGACGATGGCAGGCGCCTCATCCTGGTGTCGCCCCTGCTCCTGGAGGGCGTCAATCCGAGCCTTTCCAACCTCGGCGGCCTGCTCTGCCTGAAGGTCAACCAGGAGAGGCAGCTCTCCGCCATGTACGCCGAAATCCTGGAGCGCGGGGTGGTGTCGGCGCTCGGCATCCTGCTGGTCAGCCTGATGCTCCTCTTCTGGGTCCGGGCGATCCTGGCGCAGCCGCTCCTGCGGGTCGCCGCATTCGTGCGGGCCTTCGCGAAGGGGGCCCCGGGTCCGCCGCCTCCCTCGGCCGGCACGCTCGAAGTGGCCCAGCTCACGGAGGACGTGGGGCGGATGGCCGGAGATCTCGAGGAGAAGCAGGCGGCCCTGGCCGCCTCCGTGGAGCGTCACCGCCGCCTCCTCGAAGGCGCCTACGACGCGATCCTCACGGCCGATCCGGAGACCGGCCGACTCCTGGAAGTCAACGCCATGTTCTGCAGGCTGTTCGGCTACACGGCCGAGGAGACCCGCGCGCTCACCCTGCGCGACCTGCATCCCCAGGAGGAGCGCGACCGCCTCATGCAGGCCTACCGCGCGGCGTCGGGAGGCGGCCACGGCGGCTTCCACGGCATTCCGTGCGTGCGCAGGAACGGCGAGCGCTTCCTCGTCGACGTGCGCGGCGGGCCGATCTCGCTCGGGAACCGCACCGTGACCGAGTGGATCCTGCGCGACACGACCGAGCGGAGGAACCTGGAAGACCAGCTCCGGCAGGCCCAGAAGATGGAAAGCGTCGGCACCCTGGCGGGCGGCATCGCGCACGATTTCAACAACCTCCTCACCGGAATCCTGGGGTACACGCGGCTGGTCAAGATCCGCCTTCCGGCGGAGGATCCCAACCGCCGGAAGCTGGACCTGATCGAAAAGTCCGCGCTGCGCGCCGCCGAGCTGACGGCGCAGCTTCTGACCTTCAGCCGCAGGGCCGCCACCCGCCCGGCGCCGGCCGACCTCAACGAGACCGTGGCGCGCGTGGTCGAGGGGTTGCGCCCGAAGCTGCCCCCGGTCGTCGAGCTGGTCTTCGAGAGGGGGCACGATCTGTGGACCGCCTCCGTGGACACGGAGCAGGTGGAGCAGGTGCTCCTGCACCTGTGCGCCAACGCCAGGGAGGCCATGCCGGAGGGAGGCCGCCTGACCATCGCGACCACCAACCGGACGCTCACCCGGGCCGACTGCCAGGGAAACCTGGAAGCGAGGCCGGGCCGCTTCGTCACCCTCACCGTCCGGGACACGGGGCGAGGCATCCAGCCCGCCGTCCTGGCCCGCATCTTCGAGCCTTTCTTCACCACCAAGGAGCTGGGCAAGGGCGCCGGGATGGGCCTGGCGATGGTGCACGGCGCGGTCAAGGGACACGACGGGTGGATCGAGGTGGGCGGCGAACCGGGCCGCGGGGCGTGGTTCACCGTGCACTTCCCTGTCTACGACGAGGCGGCGGCCAGGGATCGCGCCGCCGTGGAGTCGCCTGCGGTCCTTCTGGATCGCCTGGCGGGCGTCTCGCCGCAGCCGCCGGCCGCCGCGCGCCCCCTCGCCGGCGCCTCACCGCCAGCCGGGGTCTCCGGGGTCAAGGCGCCGCCGCGCACGGTCCTGGCGGTGGACGACGAGTCCACGGTACTGGCCCTGGCGCGCGACATCCTGGAGATGCACGGATACAAGGTGCTCACGGCCAGAAACGGAGAGGAGGCCCTGCACGTTTTCCGGGAGCGGGCGGCGACGATCGACCTGGTGCTCCTCGATCTGACGATGCCGGTCATGGGCGGGCGCGAGTGCTTCAAGCACCTGAGGGAGATCGACCCCGGCGTGCGGGTCCTGGTCAGCAGCGGCTTTTCGGCGGAAAGCACCGCCAGCGACATGATGAGCGAAGGGGCGCTGGCTTACGTGCAGAAGCCGTACGACATCGACGCCCTGGCGCGCATCGTCCGGCAGGCCCTAGGAGCCTGACCGAGTATTCGGCCGGGCCGCGCGCATGGGGCTTGCGGTTCGCAGACAAGGAGCGAGAAGGAGAGCGATGTGCGTCCATCGCGGACGACGAGCGACGCGGTATGCGGCCGCAATCCCCATGCGCCCTGCGGGTTCCGGCGGCGTGGGGCCGTCTGCTTCGTTGCCGCGCCTCGACGATGCCCCTGCATCGGACGTCGTCGCGGCGCCTCGCATCCGGCCCCACGGCGTCCGGAACGCGACCCGGCCCAATACTCGGTCAGGCTCCTCGAGGAGGCGCCGGTCGCGGTTTGACTTGAAAATAGTCTGCCTCTAAGATTCTCCGCCACGTTCCGATCAGCGTAACGGGGGCCGCGCGCCTGGCCGCGCGCAGGACGAGCCGGGGAGCACCCCGGTCTACAAGGGAGGTTCCCGCATGAAAAAGTCAGCATCGGTTCTGGCCGTGATGGCGTTCGTTGCCTTCCCGGTCGCGTTCGCCTGCGACAAGGCGAGAAACGCCGATACGCAGGCCGCCGTGTCGGGTGAGCCCGGGGCCACCCGGGAAGTCGCCCTCACGGGCTACCTGACCGACTCCTACTGCGGCGCGGCCAATGCCAACGCCAGGGGCAAGTCCTGCGCCCTGGAGTGCGTGAAGAAGGGGGCGAAAGTCCAGCTCTATGCCGACGAGAAGCTGTACACGCTCGACAAGTCGACCGTCGCCGAGGGCCACGTCGGCGTCCCGGTGAAGGTGACCGGCACGCTGGACGAGGGGACCGGCACCATCAAGGTCGCTTCGATCGAGGTCGTGAAGAAGGGCTGACCGGCGGAAACACCAGGGGACCGCGGCGACGCGGTCCTCGCTTTTTATGCACGCCTCTCCGTTTTCATAAATCCGGCGATCCCCCCGCCAGCACCCGTCCTGGCTGCCTTCCGGCAGGTCCGCGGAACGTCCTGATTCCAGCTTGTTTTCAGCAGCCTGGTGAAGGGTTCCCCCGGGACGCGCGCCGCCGGCGCTGGATCGATTCTTGCCAGAAGGCTTCCGATCATGATTTCAGCCGGGACGGGTCCGGGAAGAGATCGCGCCGGAGGGCCCGGCCCGTGCGGGCGGCCGCCGCCCGCGTGCGCTATAGTTGCGGCGTGAATTCTGGAGGGAGCGGTCGACGCGCCGGGCAGCCGGCCCCGCCGGCTCCGGGACCGAAATGGGGCGCGGGGGTCGGGTGGCTGACGGCGGTGGCCCTGGCCGCCGCGCTGGCCATCAATCTCGCGGGGCTCGGGGCGATCGCCGTGGCCCAGCGCGGCGTGGCCGAGGAGGCACAGCGTCTCCTGCGGCTGGAGACCGAGGCCCGGGCCGGCGTGCTGGAAGGCACTCTCGCCTCCATGCGCGCCGACCTGGCGTTCCTGACCGGGTCGCCAGTCTTCTTCGGCCTGGAGTCGGCGCTCCTGTCGCACGATCCGCGCGAGGCGCGCTGGCGGCGGCTGGAGGCGGAGGGGGCGCTTCTCCTGTTCCTGAGGGGGCACCCGGAAGCGGCGCACCTGGCCGCCCGCTCGGGAGCAGGAGTCGTGCTGGTCGCCGCCGGCCGGCGCGGCGGCATCCCGGTCCTGTGGAAGCCGGGCGACGTTCCGGGCAGCGTGTCGGCGGGCCAGTCCGGTAACCCCACGGCGGGTCCGGACGGCGCCGCCGGGCGCGCCATCACCGGGCGGTTCGAGTTCATCACGGGAGTCAGGAAAGTGTCGGGCGCGGTGACCCTGGAGGCGACCCTGGATGCAGGCAGGCTGCTGGCGCTCAATCGGGCGATGGAAGACCCGTCGCGCGCCTGCGTTCTCCAGGATCGGGACGGCGCCGTGCTGGCCTCCGACCCGGGAGGCGCGGCCCAGGCCGTGGCGAGCGCCGGGGCGGATGGCGCCGACGCGGGAAGAGGAATGCACGCCGGGGCGGAAGTGAGGACCGAAAGCTGGTCGGCCCCCTCGCCCTGGCGCCTCGCCTGCTCGCAGCGCCGGGGCCTGGCGGTGGCCCTGGTCCAGCCGCTCGCGGCGCGCTACCGCCTGACGCTGATCCTGAACCTGGCCGTGATGAGCCTGGCGCTCCTTCTCGGGGCCTTCGCCATAAAGCAGGCGCGGCGCCAGCAGGCCCTTGAAGCGCGGGCGCGCGAAGAGGCGCGCGTGCGCGACCTGGAGCGCCAGCTTTTCCACACCGAGAGGCTGGGCACCGTCGGCAGGCTGGCCGCCGGCATGGCGCACGAAATCAACAACCCGCTGGAGGGAATGTCCAACTATCTGAGCCTGGCCCGGGGCGACCTGGCACGCGGCGACGTCGCTTCGGCGCTGCGCCGGCTGGACGGGGCGCAGGAGGGGCTGCGGCGGGCGGGGGAGATCGTGCGCCAGGTCCTGCAGCACGCCGACCCGGCCACGGCCCCCAGGGTCGTCATCGACATCAACGGGGTGCTGGGCCAGGCCATCGAGTTCGTGCGCTCGCGGCCCGAGTTCGCCTCAATCCGCTTCGAGGCAGACCTGTTCCCCTCCCCCCTGGGCGTGCAGGCCAGCCAGGCGCTTCTCGGACAGGTCTTCCTGAACCTCCTCCTGAACGCCTGCGAGGCCCAGCCGCGCGGCGGCGAAGTGCGGGTCGTGTCCTTCCGGGATGGCGGGCGCGTCGTCGCCGAGATCGCCGACCGCGGCCCCGGCGTGCCGGTGCAGGACAGCGCGCGAATCTTCGAGCCGTTCTTCTCCACCAAGGAGTCGACCGGCCTCGGGCTGTCGATCTGCTACTCCATCGTCACGCAGCACGGCGGCGATCTTGCCGTCGCCGACCGTCCCGGGGGCGGAGCGATCTTTCGCATGCGCTTCCCCGCGGCCCGGATGGCCATGCCCGGGGAGTCGCGCCCTGACGAGGCCAGGCATGCCTGACAGGAAGCCGCCACGCGGCCGGGTGCTCGTGGTGGAAGACGAAGCGTACGTGCGCGCCTCGCTGGGGGAGGTGCTCGGCGAGCGCGGGTTCGACGTGGACCTGGCGACCAGCGTCAACGACGCCTTTGCCTCCCTCGGCCGGACGCCCGTGGACGTGGTCCTCACCGATCTGAAAATGCCGGGGGCCGACGGTCTCGATCTCGTGAAGCGGATGCAGGGCCTCTATCCCCTGGTGCCCGTCATCGTCCTCACCGGGCAGGGGACGATCGCCTCGGCGGTCGAGTGCGTCCGCGCCGGGGCGGGCGACTACATCCTCAAGCCGGCCGACCCGGACGCCCTGGAGGTCGCGCTGGACCGGGCGCTCGCAACCCGGGCGCTGCAGCGTGAGGTGGACTACCTGCGCCGCGGCGAGGCGCCGGGCGACGATGCGCCGATCGGCCGGTCTCCGGCCTGGAACCAGGTCATGGAGCTGGTGCGCACGGTGGCGGGCAGCGAGGCCACGGTGCTGCTGCTCGGCGAATCGGGAACCGGCAAGGAGCTGGTCGCCCGCCTCATCCACCGCCTGAGCCGCAGGGTGAAAGGGCCCTGCGTGCGCGTCAACTGCGCCGCCATCCCCCTGGAGATGTGGGAGAGCGAGTTCTTCGGGCACCGCAAGGGCTCGTTCACCGGCGCGGCCGCCGACCGGGAGGGGCGCTTCCTCCTGGCGCACCGCGGCACGATCTTCATGGACGAGATCGGCGACATGCCGCTTCAGGCGCAGGCGAAGATCCTGCGCGTCCTGCAGGACGGGGAGTTCGACCGCCTCGGAGACGAGCGGCCGACCCGCGTGGACGTGCGCGTGATCGCGGCGACCAACAGCGACATCGACGCCGCGGTCGCCGACCGGCGCTTCAGGCAGGACCTCTTCTACCGGCTCAACGTGGTGCGCATCGCCCTGCCGCCCCTGCGCGAACGGAAGGAGGACATCCCGCTCCTCGCTGGCATCTTTGCGCGCGAGATCGCCGCCCGCCTGGGACGGCCGGCCCCCCGCATCGCGCAGGAGGTCCTGGACGACCTGATGGCGTACGCCTGGCCGGGGAACGTGCGCGAGCTGCGCAACGTCATCGAGAGGGGGCTGATCCTGAGCCCGGGACCCGAGCTCGCCTCTCTCGACCTGCCACCCGTGTACGGCCAGGCCTCTCCCGCCGCCGCGGGCCGGCCGGCCGAAGGGAGCGCACCGCCCGGGGATGACCAGCTGAACATCCGCGCCGTCGTGGCCCGGCATGAAAGGGAGGCGATCGTCGAGGCCCTGCGGCGCTCCCGTGGGGTGCGCAAGGAAGCGGCGCGCCTGCTGGGGATCGACCAGCGCAACCTGGCGTACTACCTGCGCAAGCACGGGATCGACCCCGACGCGACGGCCGGGCAGGACGCCGGGACGGAGACCCGGAGATGACGGACCCCGCCGGGAGGCCGACCGGACGCACGCACCGGCAGCGCGGGAGCACGACGATCGTGCGCGCCCTCCTGGTATTCCTGCTTCTGAACTCCGCGTACCTGGCCGCCTTCGACTCGGCGACCATCTTCTATCACGCCCAGGTCGTGGCGCACGTCGCCCTGGGACTGGTGCTTGTCCTGACGCTCCTGGCGCGCGGCCCGGCCGCCCTGCGCCGCTGCTGGAGCCGCTGCGGCAGCGCCGCCGCCCGGACCTGCTTCGCGGCCGTCGCCGCCTTCTCGTCGCTGGCGCTCGCCACCAGCCTGGTCCTGGCGGTCACGGGCACCGCGACCTCCTACCGTCCGATCCTCGTGGCGCACGTGGCCTCCGCGCTCCTGGCCTTCGTGGCGGGCATCGCCTGGCAGGCGGCGCGCGGTCATGTCCGGGGAGCGCGGCGGGTGGCGCTGGCTCTTCTCGTGGCCCTGGCCCTGCCCGCAGGGACGCGGGCGCACCGGTGGTTCTTCCCGCCCCCCGCCGCGGCCATCGTCAATCCGACGATCCCGCCGCTGACGCCGTTCGAGGAAGGGGGAGGCCGGAACGGCCCGTTCTTCCCGTCCTCGGTGACCACCGCCGGGAACCGCCTCATCCCCCACGACTTCTTCCTGGAGTCGAAGGCCTGCGGCAACAAGGGCTGTCACCCGGACATCACCGCGCAGTGGGAATCCTCCATGCACCACTTCTCGTCGTTCAACAACCAGTGGTATCGCAAGTCGATCGAGTACATGCAGGAGGTCGTCGGCACGCAGCCGTCCAAATGGTGCGGCGGCTGCCACGACCAGGCGGTGCTCCTGACCGGGCGCATGG
>JACOUZ010000220.1 GCA_016177515.1 Acidobacteriota bacterium | reverse complement strand
GGCGCGGCTCGAAATCGCCACGCCGCGGCAGCCCGGTCTGGCCCCCCACGCACCTCCGGAGATCTCTCCGCGCGCGTCGTGTAAGATGACACGGTGCGCAGGATGGGCGTGTGGGTCGTGTTTCCGGCCGTCTGCTTCGCGTCCGTCGTCCCCGCGGCGCCGGGGCGGGCGGGGGGGAAGGTCGCGACCGCGGGCCCGGTCGTGGCGGGCGACGCGGTGAGCGAGGCGCGACGGGTGGAGGAGGCGCTCAACGGCGTGAAGGGACTGGTGGCCTCCTTCACCCAGACCGTGGAGTCCGCCGGACTGCCGCGGCCGCAGGTCGAAAAGGGGACCGTCTACCTGCTGCGCCCCGGGCGGATGCGCTGGGAGTACGACGTCCCGCCCGGCAAGCTGGCGATCGCCGACGGCCGCCGGACCTACCTTTACCTCCCCGAGGAAAGACAGGTCCTGGTGGCGCCGCTCGACTGGCAGTCGGCACGCGCCGGCATCTCGATTCTCCTCGACCGCGTCGATCTCGTCGGATCGTTCGCCGTGGCCTGGGGACCGGGGCCCGAACGTGGCCCGCGCCCCCTGTTGCTGACGCCGCGCGCGCCGCGGCCGGAATACGAGTCCCTGCTGCTCGCCACCGGACCCGACCGCCTGGTCCGCAGCCTGACCGTCGTGGAGCCTCTCGGGAGCCGCGTGACGTACCGCCTCGAGCGGCTGCGGCGGGTCGACACGCTGGCGGACGAGCTGTTCGAGTTCAGGCCCCCCGCGGGGATCGACGTGCAGGAAGTGGGACCGCACTGACACGTCCCGCCGAACCCCGCACCTCCCAACCTTGCAATGCTTCGGAGCAGGGTGCTAAGATCGCCCGCCTTTTCACCCCCCGGAGGACGTTGCGGTGGCGTCCGAGAACTCCTTCGACATCGTCTCGAAGATCGACCTGCAGGAGGTGGACAACGCCGTCCAGCAGGCCCTCAAAGAGATCCGCCAGCGGTACGACTTCAAGGGGAGCATCGCCGACATCCGCCGCGACAAGGAGATCGTCCAGCTCACGGCGGACGATGAGTACAAGCTCACCGCCGTGACCGAGATCCTCATGCAGAAGCTCGCGGCACGCCGCGTGCCGGCCAAGGGTCTGAGCTTCAAGCCGCCCGAGCAGGCCACCGGCGGAAGCCTGAGGCAGCAGGTCGCGCTGCAGCAGGGGATCCCCCAGGACCAGGCCAAGGAGATCGTCAAGATCCTCAAGGTGAGCGGGCTCAAGGTCCAGGCCGCCATCCAGGCGGACCAGGTCCGCGTCAAGGGCAGGAACAAGGACGATCTCCAGGGGGCGATCAAGGTGCTGCGCGACAGCGCCCTGAACATCGACATGCAGTTCACCAATTACCGCTGAGGGATTCTCCTTGAAACCGCTGGCATCCCGTGTGCGCCGCGCCGCCGCGCCGAAAGGCGTCGCCGCGGCGGCGTTCGGGCTCCTGGCCCTCCTCGGCGCCGTCGCGGCCTCCACGACGGACGGGACGCGGCTGGCGGTGCGCGGCCGGGTCACGGACGAGGGCGGCGAGGGGGTCCCGGGGCAGACCGTGCGTCTTCTGAAATCGCGCACCTTCCTCAAGCTCGGCGGCCTGCGCTCGCTCGACCAGAGCGTGGAGGAGACGCGCGCCGTCACCGACTCCCTCGGCTTCTTCGAGTTCGAGTTCCCCGTCGATGCAAGCTTTCCGTATTACTACCTGCGCTTCTACGATCCGAAGACGTTCGACGCCGTGAAATACCGTCTGCCGGACGACCGGGAGATCACGAAGCGCGTGCGCCGGGGCCGGCCGGTGCAGGCCTCCGCCACCTTCCGCCACCAGCCGGACTGGCCGGAGATCAAGACGCTCATCGATTCGTACTCCCCCGCGAGCCAGGTCGGGCAGGTCCTGCGCTCGCTCGGTCTTCCCTCCAGCCGCACGCCGGAAGGGCCCGGCCGCGAGCTCTGGTCCTACCAGCGGGCGGGCGTGGCCTACCTGATCGAAGGCCGCAGGGTGATCGAGACCCGGTCGCTCCCCGGCGGAGCGCGCAGCGCGGCGGATGAGAGGTCCGGGGACGAACCGTCCCCGGCCGTCCGGGTCGACGAGCCATGACCGATCTCGCCCCGGGATTGAAGACGGCGGGAGCCCGGGTCGCGGCCGGCGGCGTGCCGCCGGCCCACGTGGCCCCGGCGCGAGCCGCGCGGCCGCTCCCGCCCGGCCTGCCGGAGATCCTGCTCCTGGTCGGGGACAAGCTGGCGCAAGTCGAGCAGGAGTGCCGTCGCCACCTGCGCTCCGAGGTCGGAGTGATCGACGAGCTCGGCCGCTACATCGCCGACGGCGGCGGCAAGCGGGTGCGGCCCATCCTGCTCCTCCTGTCCTCCCAGCTGTGCGGCTACAAGGGAGACCGCGACGTGATGTTCGCCTCGGTCTTCGAGTTCATCCACACGGCCACCCTGGTGCACGACGACGTCATCGATGAAGCCGAGCTGCGGCGCGGGCGGGGCTCGTTGAACGCCCGCTGGGGCAACGGCCTGACGGTGCTTCTCGGCGATTACCTGTACATCAAATCGATGAACATGGCGCTGGCCGCCGGCGACCTCGAGATCATCAAGATCCTGGCGGAGATCACGCTGAAGATGATCGAGGGGGAGCTGATCGCCGACAGGCGCCGGTCGGACATCGACGTGACCGAGGAGGAGCACCTGGAGATCATCCGCCGCAAGACCGCCTGCCTGTTCGCCGGCTGCGGCCGCGTGGCGGGCGTCCTGGCGCAGGTGCCCCCCGGGAAGGTCCAGGCGCTTTCCGATTACGGGATGAACCTGGGGATGGCCTTTCAAATCGTCGACGACCTGCTCGACTTCACCGCGATGGAGAGCGTTCTGGGCAAGCCGGTCGCCTCCGACCTGCGGGAGGGGAAGCTGACGCTGCCGCTCATCTACCTGCTGCAGAAGAACGACCCTCGAGAGCGCGCCATGGTGCGCACGGTGCTGGAAGAGCGCGACTTCAGGACCGTGTCGCGCGAGGAGATCATCGACCTTCTGCGCCGGGGCCGCACGCTCGAGAAGACCCGCGATCTGGCGACCGCCTACGCCCGGCGGGCCCAGGCCGCCCTGAAGCCGTTCGCCCCCTGCGCGGCGCGCGACGCCCTGATGGCCCTGCCCGATTTCGTGCTGTTCAGGGAGTACTGACGATCCGCACCACGCGATCGCGGCCCGCATTCGCAACATCCTGTGCGTCCATCCGGACAGGCCCCAACATCTGGGAGATTTCGGGCCTGCGCGTACCCCCGTGTGCTAAGATTCGTCCTTTGCCGGCGCCTCCTTTCCGCTCCGCAGCAGGAGATTGATGGCCCGCATTCTCAGGCTCGATCGGATGGAAATCCTCGGCTTCAAGTCCTTCTATGGCCGCACGCGGTTCGACTTCCCTGACGGGATCACTGCCGTGGTCGGACCGAACGGCTGCGGCAAGAGCAACATCGGCGACGCCATATCCTGGGTGCTCGGCGAGCAGAGGGCGAGTTCCCTGCGCAGCGACCGGATGGAGGACGTGATCTTCAACGGCAGCGAGGGGCGCCGCCCTCTCGGCATGGCGGAAGTCTCCCTGCACTTCAAGAACATCCTGATGGAAGGAAACGGCCGCACCGGAGGCAACGGGCACGGCAACGGCCATGACGCCGGCAACGGGCACGGAGGCGGCAACGGGCATGACCGTGACCTGGAGGTGGCCTTGACGCCTCAGGCGCCCGAACCGGCACGGGACGATCACGAGGTCCCGATCCCGGCCGCGGTCGAAGGGGAGTTCCCCCCGGCGGGGCTGGCGGTCACGGGCATCGAGGAGATTCCCGAGGAAGTGGTCGTCACCCGCCGCATCTACCGCTCGGGCGAAAGCGAGTACATCCTCAACGGCCAGCGCTGCCGGCTCAAGGACATCCTGGATCTGCTGGCGAAGACCGACATCGGATCGAGGCTGTACTCCACCATCGAGCAGGGAAAGATAGACCAGATCCTGGCGGCCAGGCCCAAGGATCGGCGCGCCATGTTCGAGGAGGCCGCGGGGATCCTGGGGTACAAGGGGAAGAGGCGGCAGGCCGAGCTGAAGCTCGAGGCGGCGCATGCGAACCTGCTCAGGATCAACGACATCGTGGTGGAGGTCGAAAAGCAGATCCAGGCCCTGCGCCGCCAGGCGGCGAAGGCCCGCCGCTACCAGCGCCTGGTCGAGAGCCTGCGCGAGAAGCGCCTGGCCCTGTCGCAGCGGCGCCTTCACGACCTGGACGCGGACCGGGGAGCGACCGTCGCGGCGATCGAGGCTCTCAGGGCCGAGGAGGCGGCGGCGTCCTCGGGCCTTGCCGCCGGCGAGGCCGATCTCGAGCGCCTGCGCCTGCAGCTGGAAGAGGGGGAGGCGGCGGGGCGGCGCCGGCGGGAGGAGATCCACGCCATCGACCTGGAGATCGATCGGATCCAGGAGCGCGTCCGTTCCGGGCAGGAGCAGGGCCGGGACCTCGAAACGCGCCTCGCCGAGGCCGGGCGGGAGTTGATCTCCCTTGCCGGACGGCTGTCCGAGCGGGAGGCGGGGCTGGCGGCGGTCATGGCGGAGATCGCCGCCGAGGAGTCGCGCGGGCGGGAGGCCGCGGCCGCGAACCAGGGAGGCGAGGCGGACGACGACAGGGCGCGGGAAATCCTGGTTCGCGAGGCCGATCTGGAGGCCGCCCGGGGGCGTCTGCTGGGAGAGATCGAAGCGATCGCGGCCACCACGCGCCGCCGCGCGACGCTGGAGGAGCAGGTGCGCCTGGCGCGCGCCTCCCGGGAAGAGATCGGGCGCGAAAAGGCCGAGTTGCGCGCCTCGCGCCAGACGCTGGGCGACGAGGTCGCGGCGCGGGAGCGCCGCAGCGCCGAAGGCGCCGCGCGGGCGCGGGCGGCGGCCGCGGAGCACGAGGCGAGTGTCGCGGCGGGGCGCGAGGCAACCGCGCGGCTTGCCGCGGCCGAGCGGCGCGCCGACGAACAGAAGGGACGCGCCGGGGCCCTGGCGGAACGCCTGGCGGCCCTGGAAGAGCTGGAGCGGCAGCGCGCCGGTTTCTCGGAAGGGGTCGGCGACATCCTGAAGGGATCGGGCGGCATCACGCCGCGTGGTGTCGTGGGGGACTGTCTCGAGGTGCCGCGCGGCCTCGAGAAGGCGATCGAGGCGACTCTCGGGGACCTGCTCGAGGGAGTGCTGGTCGACGGGGACGCCGCCGCGGCGCGCGGCATCGGGTACCTGAGGAGCACCGCCCGCGGCCGGGTGTCGTTCGTGCCCGGGGAAGGCGCGGCGAGTCCCGCCGGAGAGAGCGGATCCGGAGCGATCCCGCCCCGGCCGGGGCTCATGGGCCGCCTCGCCGACCGGATCGCGGGAGTCCCGCCCGGGCCGATCGCCCGGATCCTCTCCCGCACGTTCCTGGTGGAGGACCTGGATCGGGCCCTGGAGCTGGGACGAACGCATCCGGGCTTCGCGTATGTGACGCCGCAGGGGGACATCGTCCGCCTGGACGGCGCGGTCACCGGCGGCGACGGCAGGGCGCTGCAGCACTGGCTCCTGGCGCGCCGCGCGGAGCGGGAGGAGATCGCGCGCCAGATGTCCGAAGTGGCGGCGGCGCGCGAGAACGACGAAGGGGACCTGATGCGCCTGCGGCGGGAGCTTGCCGCGGCGGAGAACAGGCTGGAGGCGGCGGCGGCCGGAGTGCAGGAAGGCTCGCGCGCCGCCTTCGAGAGCGACCTGAATCTGCAGCAGGCGCGCTCCGGCCTGGATCGGATCGATCGGGCGCTGCCCCTCCTGCTGGCCGAGCAGGCGCGCCTGGAGCGCGAGATCGCCGCCGGCGGCTCCGAGACGGAGAGGCTCGCCGGCGGCCTGTTGATCGCCGAGGCCGGCCGCCGCGCGACGGAGGAGGCGATCCAGACGGCGTCGGCCGCCCTGGCGGTGCGCCGCACCGAGCTCGATCGGGTGCGCCGGGAATCGGCGGAGGCGCGCGCGGTCCTTCTCGCCGGCGAGGCCAGGCTCGGCTCCGCCCGGCGCGAGAAGGAGGGACTGGAGGAAACGCTTCTTGACCTGAAGACGACCCTGGGGCGGCGGACGGCGGAGCGTGACGAGTGGACGGTGCGCGCGGCCCAGATCCGGGACCAGGAGGCGGTCATGGAGCGGCAGCGACAGGCCGGCCTGGCGGCCCGGGCGGAGGCGGCGGCGCGCGATGAAGCGGCGCACGCCGGGCTGGCCTACGAGCGGAGCCTGGCGCACGCGCGCGAGCAGTCGGTCAAGGAGGGACGCGCCGCGCACGGCGCCCTGCGCGAAAAGCAGCAGGAGCGCGAGCTGCACCTCGCGCGCATCGAGGCCGATTTCGCCCACCTGGAGCGCTCCTGCCGCGACGAGCTGGCGACGACCGTGGAGGACCTGCGCGCGGCCCCGGCGCCCGCGGACGACGGGCTGACGCTTCAGGAGCGCGAAGCCGAGGTCCAGCGGATTCGCGCCGAGATCGAATCGGCGGGCGCGGTCAACCTGATGGCCGTTGAGCAGCAGAAGGACCTGGAGGAGCGCTTCTCCTTCCTGACGGCGCAGAAGACCGACCTGGAGCAGGCGATCGCGTCATTGCGCGAGACGATCAGGACCATCAACCGCGAGGCGCGCGAGCGCTTCCGCAGCGCCTTCGAGGCGATCCAGGGGCACTTCCAGGTGTGCTTCACGACCCTGTTCGGCGGCGGCAAGGCCGAGCTGCGCCTGTCGGATGACGAGGAGGACGTCCTGGAGGCGGGTGTCGAGATCGTGGCGCAGCCGCCGGGCAAGAGGCTGCAGAAGATCGCCCTCCTGTCGGGCGGCGAGAAGGCGCTGACCGCGGTCGCCCTCCTGATGTCCCTGTTCCGCTACCGGCCGTCCCCGTTCTGCATCCTGGACGAGGTGGACGCGCCCCTGGACGAGGCGAACATCGAGCGCTTCACCAGGCTTCTTCAGGAGCTCCGCACGGACACGCAGTTCATCCTGATCACCCACAACCGCAAGAGCATGGAGGCGGCAGACCTCCTCTACGGAGTCACCATGGAAGAGCCGGGCGTCTCCAAGATTTTGCCGCTGCGCTTCGAGTGAGCGGCCAGGAGCAGTACTGGGTCGTCGCGGCCGACGGGAAGGAGTATGGCCCCGCCGACCTCGAAACCCTGAAGCAGTGGGCGCGGGAAGGCCGCGTCGTCCATGCCACGCACATCCGCAAAGCGAGCGGCGGCACCGTCTACGCCGGCAGGATGCCGGAGCTCGCCGAAGTCTTTCCGCCGCGCGAGTCATATCTCGCGGCGCCGCCGGGGCAGCCCCCGCCGCCGGCGTCCGCTCAGGCCATCACGATGCCGTCGGAGTTCCGCGTATGGGAGTTCATCGGCAGGGGGTGGGACGTCGCCAAGCCGTACTGGCTCGTGCTCTCCGCCATGTTCTTCATCCAGGCGGCCATCGGCTGCGTGCCGTACGTCGGCGCCTGCGCCCAGTTCATCATCGGCGGCGCCATCATGGTCGGCATCTGGAGGGCGGTCCTCGGCACCGTCGATGGCCGCAAGCCGGACGTCGGCATGATGTTCCAGGGGTTCGATCGCTTCGGCGACGCTTTCCTGGCATACCTCATCTCGGGGATTCTGATCGCCCTCGGGATCGTGTGTCTCATCGTCCCCGGGATCATCCTTGCGATCATGTGGATGTTCACCTTCCCGGTGATCGGAGAGACGCCGCTCGGGTTCTGGGAGGCGATGCGGGAGAGCTCCCGCCTGACCGAGGGATACCGCTGGCGTCTCTTCCTGCTCGCCCTGGCCTGCATCCTGGTCGCCCTCCTGGGCCTCCTGGTCTTCTGCGTCGGACTGTTCGTCGCCCTGGCCGTGGATTTCGCGGCTCTCGGCCTGGCCTACCGGTTCCTGCAGGGGAAGAAGAGGCAGGCGGCCCAGGCGCCGGCGTGAGGCCGGCGCGGCGGCGGGAGCGCCTTGTGGGTGCACTCGTGGCCCTGGCGCTCCTGGGCGGCGCGTTTCTTCTGAACCCCTTCCGGCCATTGCCACTCGACCTCTGCCTCTGGCACCGCGTCACCGGCGTGCCGTGCCTGACCTGCGGCCTGACCCGTGCGGCCTGCCTGTTCGCCCGAGGTCTGTGGCGGGAGAGCCTGGCGATGCATGCCGCCGGGTGGCTTCTGCTGTCGGCCCTCGCGGTCGCCGCCGCCTGGATGGGTGCCGAGGCGGTGGCCGGACGCGACCTGGTCCCGCGCCTGAAGACGCGCCTTCTCGCGGCCTGTCTCTGGGGGGGGGCAGCCCGGTCGGTGTTCAGCCGGGTCAGGGATCTTAGCTAGGCGGCGCTCGTGGCCGGCCGGGCCGGGTCGCCGGCGGCCGGGACGGTGCGACCTTTGGCCCACGCGCGCAGCGCTTCGATCGCTTCCTTGCAGGTGCGGGACAGCGGCACGGCGCTGCGGATCTCGGCCAGGATGTGGCTCGTGGACAGCGGCAGCCGGTCGCCGAAGGCGGAGTAGAGGGCGGAGACGATGGCGGCCTCGATCTCGGCGCCGCTGAATTCCTCGCTGGCCGCGGCCAGCTCCGCGAGGCTGAACGCCGCGGGATCCTGGCCCCGCTGGACGAGATGCACCGCCAGGATGGAGCGGCGGGCCGCGTCGGCCGGCAGATCCACGAAGAAGATCTCGTCGAAGCGCCCCTTGCGCAGGAGCTCGGGCGGCAGCGCCTGGATTCCGTTGGCGGTGGCGGTGACGCAGACCGGGCGCCTGCGGTCCTGCAGCCAGGAGACGAAGGAGCCGAAGATGCGGCGCGACAGGCCGCCGTCGGACTCCGTGCCGGTCCGCCCGGAAAAGCCCTTCTCGATCTCGTCGATCCAGAGGACGCAGGGAGCCATCGCCTCGGCGGTCGACAGGGCGGCGCGCAGCTTCTTCTCGGATTCGCCGACGAACTTGTCGTAGAGCGCCCCCGCTTCCAGGCGCAGGAGCGGGAGGCCCCACTCGCTGGCCACCGCCCTGGCGCTGAGGCTCTTGCCGCAACCCTGCACGCCGATCAGGAGCAGCCCTCGCGGCGCCTCCAGGCCGTGCTTGCGCGCCTCGGGGGCGAACCCGGCTGCGCGCTTCCTCAGCCAGGCCTTGAGATTGTCGAGGCCGCCCACCTGCTGCAGCGTCGTGTCCTGGGCCTCGAGCTCCAGGACCCCGTCGCTGGCGATGAGGCTCTTCTTGCGCTCGAGGATGTGCTTGAAGTCGCGGCGGTCGAGACGCAGATCGTCGAGGGCCGCCGCCATCAGGACGCGCTGGGCCTCCAGAAGCGTCAGCCCCCGCAGGGACTCGACCAGCTGCCCGATCTCCGGGAGCGACAGGTCGATCTTGATCCTCGTGGGTGCCCCCAGCCCGCGCAGGGTGCGCACGGTCAGCTCGCGAAGCGCCTGCACGTCGGGCAGCTCCAGCCTGATCCTCGCCGTGACCGGCTTCAGATCGTCGGGAATGTCGATCGCCGGGGCGCACAGGACGAGGGTGCGGCGGTCCGCGGAGAACGCCTGCCCGACGTCGCGCAGCGCCCTCAGGATGGCGGGGTCCTCGAAGTACTTGTGCAGGTCGTAGAACAGGTAGACCGCCTCGGTCTGCATCCCGGACGCCGCCTTCAGCGCCTCCGCCGGCTTGTCCGTCTCGCGGAGCGGGTCGCCCGCGCCCGCCCGCGAGAGGCCCGAGGTGACCTTCCACTCGAAGAACGGCAGCTCCTGGCGCGCCGCCGCCTCCGCCACCAGGGTGCGCACTCGATCCTCCTCGGGGCTTTCGATGGCCACGATGGCGTTGTGGGAGGCGATCAGAAGCTCCAGGTCACCGATGTTTTCCAGGGGCGTTCTCCATCCGGACCGGCCCGGCGGCCGCTCGGAAATCTAATGTCCATGCGTGGCAGGGGCAACCCGCGGCGGCCGCGTCCGGGCCGGCCGGCGGTGGCCCGCGGGGGGGGCGCCGGGGGAAGCTCAGAGGGGATGGGGCGGCCGTGGAAACAGGGAGGTGCAGTCCCGCAGAGCGGCATGGACGCCGTCGTGCACGGCATACCGGGCGCCGCTCCAGATCGACACGCCGGCGGCTTCGCCCCGCGGGTTGAGGCAGTAGAACTTGACGTCGAAGCGCGGCCGGCCGTCGGGGAGCAGGTGGCGCGGATTCTTCTCGCCTTCGACGATGCGTTTCAGGGCGAGCAGGCCGCTCTCTTCCGGCGAGCGGCCCTGGCGCATGAATTCGACGACGGTGTGCGATCCGCACGTGGCGATGGTCGCCTCGCCGCGGCCGGTCGATCCGCACGACCCGGCGCGGTTGTCGGTGTAGATGCCGGCGCCGACCACCGGCGAATCTCCCAGGCGGCCGGCCATCTTGAAGAACAGGCCCGAGGTGCTGGTGCCGGCGACCAGCGTGCCGGCTGGCGCCAGGGCGCTGATGTGGACCGTCCCCTGCGGGCGGAAGTCCTCGTCGCCGTACTTGTCGATGAACCAGCGGATGTCGGGATCTTCGGCCTCCCTGGCGGCGTCCAGCCAGTCGTCGTGGCCGCTGAGCCGCTCCTTCCAGAAAAGCCAGATCTTGCGCGTCCGCTCGGTCAGGAGATTCTCTTCCGCCAGGCCGTGGGCGCGCGCGAAGCGCAGGGCCCCCTCGCCGACCAGGAAGACCCGGTCGCTGCGCTCCATCACCAGGCGGGCGACGCTCGACGGGTGACGGACCGAGCGCAGGGCCCCCACCGAGCCTGAGCGCAGCGTCGCGCCGTCCATCACCGAGGCGTCCAGCTCGACGACGCCGTCCTCGTTCGGGATGCCGCCGTAGCCGACCGTGACATCGTTTGGATCGTCCTCCACCACGTGGATGGCCGCGAGGACCGCCTCCAGGGGATCGGCGCCTTGATTCAGAAGCCGGACGCCCTGCTCCATGGCGGGAAGGGCATTGGCGCTCCCCACCAGGATCGCCTTCCCCCTGTCGGGCGCGCTGGCGGGTGAGCCGGAAGGTGCTTCGGCGGGGGCGTCCGCCGCCTTCCGTTCGGGGGCCCCCGGCCTGCAGGATGCGGAGCCCGCCGTCAGGGCCGCGCCGCCGAGGAGCGTGGCCCGCCTGACGAAGCTCCTGCGGGTCAGGCATGCGCTCATGCCGCGCTCCCGTCCCCGCCGCCGGCGGCGGATCGGGCGATCTCCGGGGCCGTCTCGCTGACGGGCGCGGCGGGCGGCACTGCCAGGGAGGGGGCCGGCTCCCACGGGTTGTCCTCCTGCAGGCCCTCGAGCGATACGTCGATGCCATAGCCGGCGAACGCCTGCCGGTAGGCGTCGAAATGGGCCCGCAGCTGGCGGGCGGTCGAGCGGTAACCGTAATTGAGCATGGCGACGCGTGAGCCGTAGTTCAAGATGTTCTCCATGAACATGAACGAGTCGGTGGACGGCGGCTCGATCAGAAAGATGCGCGACTCAGGGTGGTGCGCCCGGAAGCGCTCCAGCCCCAGCGCCAGCTTCTCGCGCGCCGAGATCCTCTGGGTCTGGTCGACCACGAAGGTGATCCCCTTGTCGCGGATGCGCGAGCAGTGACCGGAAAAGGTCGGTATGGCCACGGTCCCGGGATCGTTGTGCAGCGGGATGATCGGGTTGACCAGGACGAGAAACCGGGAGCCGCGCTGAATCGGCATGTCCACGTGCGCCACGCCGGCCACGCCGCCGTCCACGAAGTCCAGCCCCTTGATGCTCACCGGCTGAAAGTAGAGGGGCAGAGCGGAGGACGCGGCGATGGCGTCGGAGATCGGGACGTCGCGCCAGCCGGGCGTCCCGAACAGGACGCGCTCTCCGGTGTCGAGGTGAATCGCCGGGATATACAGCTCGCGCGCCAGCTCCTCGAACGAGTTGGCGCAGCCCCGGCGCGACAGCAGGCGCCTCAGATAGGCCTGGTACTTGTCGAGGCTGTAGAGGCCGGGGGGGAGGTTCTCCTCCAGGGCGTACAGCGCCCGGGCGACCGAAAAAAGTTTTGGATTGCGGCGGTAGAAGCGAAACAGCGCCGGCACGACCCGGAGAGCCTTCATGAGCGAAGACTTCATCTCGCGCCAGTCGATTTCGATGATGTCGTCCTGCTTGAAATTCAGCGGCGAGTCGGTGTTGTGGATGATCGCCCGTCCGACGTCGCCGGGCGGCACGCGGTTCGCCATCAGCGCCGCGACCACGGCCCCGCCGCTCGTGCCGACGAAGATGTCGAAATCGTTGACGCGGAACGGGCCGGAGAAGAAGTGGTCCAGCGCCTGCAGGGCGCCGAACTCGTACATGGCCCCGGTGATGCCCCCCCCGGCGAGCACCAGGCTGAGCGTCCCGCGGCGGTCCTCCGCGCTCACGGGCGGCCCTTCGGCGACGGGGTCGCGTCCGCGCTGCCCGGCGGCGTGTCCCGGTCGGGGCCGGGCTCCGGGATCTCGACGGAAAGGATGCGCCACTCGCTGTCCACCGAGAACCCGGCCATGAAGCTCCCCTTGATCCGGCTGTGCGCCTTGAGCACCACGCGCGTCGTGCGCCCCGGCAGCACGCTGACCCGCGCCCCGTCCGATTCGAGCAGGCGCCAGGTCCCGGATCCCGCCTGCTTGCCCGCGGCGGCGACCACGATGTGATGTCCTCCCGCCGGGAGCGGCAGATCATAGACAGGCCGGTGATCCAGGTACAGGATCTCGTGGCCCTTCACCTTCGCCGCGGCGCTCCCCGGAAGGAACTGCAGCAGCTCGTGGCGCGGCGCTCCCTGCAGAGGAGTGCGCGCATCCCAGTGGTCCGGGACGTGGTCGGCGGTGGTGCAGAGAACGGCGAGGGCCATATCGCTCATGGCGCCGACCTCCTCGCCTCCCCGTCGCGGCATGCCCCTGGGAAGCTTCTTGAGGGCGATGGCCGAGCGCTCCGAGAGCGGTCCGCCCCCGTCGCCGGCCGCGAACTGGAGCCGCAGCGTTCCCGTCGGCTGAACCGGAGGGACCGGCAGGGGAGGCGGCTCGGCGCGCGGCATTGCCGCCTGCCGCCGCCGCATCGCGTCCAGGACGCGTTCGGAAACCCCCGCCTCCCGGAGCTCGTGGATCATCTCGATCGACAGGTCGAAATCGGCCGGCCGCGCCTCGATCGCCGCCAGGATCCCGCTCTCGGGCGTGCCGGTCATGATCATCCGGACCACGTCCTCGTTCGTCAGGGGTGCCGTGGCGGGGGAAGCGGCCGCGTGCCGCAGCGCCGCGGCCTGAAGCGCGAACAGAAGAGCCATGACGAACGGGGCCGCGGCCTTCCGCGGCGGGGAGGGTTCCCCGGTGTCCGGCCGGGTACCCCGCCCCCTCATGCCCCGTCCATCTGCAGGAGGATGGTCTCGGCCGCTTCGAGCGGATCTTCCGATTTGACGATCGGACGGCCGACCACCAGGTAGTCGGCCCCGGCCTCGAGCGCGGCCTTGGGCGTGAGCGTGCGTGACTGGTCGTCGGCCTCGCCCCCGCCGGGTCGTATGCCCGGCGTGACGATCAGAAAGTCGCGGCCGCACGCTTCCCGGATGACGCGGGCCTCGCGCGGCGAGCAGACGATGCCGTCGAGCCCCGCGGCCTTTCCCATCCCGGCCAGGGCGACCACCTGGTCCTCGATCGATCGGGAGACCCCGATCTGGTCCAGGTCCTCGGCGGACAGGCTGGTGAGGACGGTCACGCCCAGTACCTTGGGCCGGGGCACGCGATAGACCTGGCAGTGGGCCTCCAGCTCGTCCACCGCGCGCCGCGCCATCATCGAGCCGCCGGAGAGATGGATGGTGAACATCCCGACGCCCAGGCGCGCCGCGGCGACGGCGGCGCGCGCCACCGTGTTCGGGATGTCGTGGAACTTGAGATCGAGGAAAACCTGGCCGCCCTTCTCCAGGATCTCGCGCACCAGCGCCGGGCCGCAGGCGGTGAACAGCTCCACGCCGATCTTGAACCGCTGCACCTTGGGGCGCAGAGCCTCCACCAGGGCCAGGGCGCTGTCGCGCGAGTTCACGTCCAGGGCAACGATCAGTCGGTCGGCGGCGGGCATCACGGAAATGTTTGCAGAACTCACGTCGCTTTGCAAGGTCGGCCGCCGGCGGCGCCGAGCCATCCCCAGTTTCGGGTGGCGGGTCGCAGCGCATCGCGACTCATGCTCGCTCGCGCGGGATCATGGGTGGCCCTCTCAGGCACATGGCGCGGCTCGAAATCGCCGCGACGCGCTGCGACCCGCCACCTGCAGCTGGGTAACCCTCGGACCCGTGCGCGGAGGGATCTCCAGAGGTGCGTCGCGGGCC
>JACOUZ010000203.1 GCA_016177515.1 Acidobacteriota bacterium | reverse complement strand
GTCGTGCCTCATGGCTCGCACGGGAGGGTTTTTCGGTGCCCGTCCGGCGCGCATGGCGCGGCTCGAAATCGGCACGACGCGGCGGCCCGCGGCGAGCCATGAGCCACGCCGCGCCGCCCCCCGCCACCCGCGACCGGGAATCGGTCTTGCCGGCGCCCGGGGTGAGGAGTATGTTCTCGGGCACACGAGAAAGGAGGTGGTCCAGCAGATGAGTTATCACTGTAGCAGCGAGGTGACATACCGGACCCGTGAGGTGGCGGCAACTTAGGCGGACCCACGGTCATCGGGCCGCTCGGTATCTCCGCCTAGGGAATACCGGCCGGCCACCGAGCCCGGAAGTCCCGGCAACCGGTCCAGCCGGGGCGGCGCGCTGCGCCGCAGACGCTTCCGGGTTTTTCTTTGGTCTGATAGACTTTCGCTTTCAGCCGCATCACCAGGCGTTTCAGCTTACGGCACGTCCCGCAACGGGCGACAGGGAGGCAGGAGCATGTCCAGCACCTACGACGCGATCGTCAGCCGCTACATGGAGCGGACGAAGAAATCCCGCGAGCTGCACAACGAGGCCAAGCGCCTCCTGCCGCGCGGGGTCTCCTCCAACTTCCGGGTCGTCGATCCCAACCCGATCTTCATCGAATCGGCCGTCGGCACGACCATCACCGACGCCGACGGCAACCGCTACGTGGATTTTGCGAACGCCTTCGGCGCCGTGCTGGTCGGTCACGCCCACCCGAAGGTGGTGCAGGCGATCGAGGCCCAGGCGAAGCGCGGCACGCTGCACGCCATGCCGCACCGGCTGGAGATGTCCGTGGCGAAGGAGCTGAAGGACCGCTTCGGCCAGGAGCAGTGGCGCTACTGCAACTCGGGCACCGAGGCGACCATGCACGCCATCCGCCTGGCGCGCGGCTACACGGGCCGTCCCAAGGTGATCAAGTTCGAGGGGGGCTACCACGGCGCGCACGACACGGTCCTGGTGTCGGGCAAGCCGCCGCTCCGCCTGGCCGGCCACAGGAGCCGCCCGAAACCGATCCCCGCCAGCGAGGGGATCCCGCCCGAGTCGTACGCCCACACGCTCGTCGCCTCGTTCAACGACCTGAAGGGGGTTCGCGCCCTCTTCGAGCTGCACCTCAACGAGGTGGCATGCCTCATCGTCGAGCCGATCATGCTGAACATGGGCGTGACCGAGCCGCTGCCGGACTTTCTGCCCGGCCTGCGCGCGCTGTGCAGCGAGTTCGGGACGCTCCTGATCTTCGACGAGGTGAAGACCGGGGTGAAGATCGCCCGCGGCGGCGCCACGGAGCACTACAAGGTCAAGCCGGACATCACCGTCCTGGCCAAGGCGATCGGCGGCGGCATGCCGCTGGCCGCCTTCGGCGCCTCGGCCGAGATCATGGAAGAGCTGAACTCGCTGCGCGTCATCCACGTGGGCACGTACGCCAGCAACCCGATCACCCTGGCGGCGGCCGAGGTGACCCTCAAGGAGATCCTCACGGACGAGGCCTACCGCAGGGTCTTCGCCCTGAACAAAAAGCTCGTGGACGGCTACAGCCAGGTGATCCGCGAGCACAACCTGCCGTGCTATGCCAACTTCGTCGGCTCGATGGGGACGATCAACTTCAAGAAGGACGTCATGCGCGATTACCGCGACTGGTACGTCCTCGACCGGCTGGCCTCGCAGGCGTGGTATCTCGCCATGCTGAACGAGGGCGTCATCCCCCAGCCGCCGGGTCCCGACGAGCAGTGGACGATCTCGGTGCAGCACACCGATGCCGACATCGACACGCACCTCAAGGCGTTCGCGAAGGTGGCGCCGCTTCTCAAGGCCCTCTAGGCTGTCCTTCTTCGAGTCGCAGAAGGACGACGCCGTCGACCTGCTGCGCCGGCTCGTCGAGATCGACTCTCCCACATCCGACAAGCGGGGTGTGGACCGGGTCGGTGCGCTGGTCGCGAAGGAGCTCCGGGCCGCCGGGGCCGCGGTGACCTCGATCCGGCAGCCGGCAGCCGGGGACCCCGTGCGGGCGGCGTTCGGCCCGGCGGCCGGAGCCGGCCACGCAGGCCGGCGCCCCGCCCTGCTTCTCGGCCATCTCGATACCGTCTGGCCCGGCGGCGAAGCGGCGCGCCGTCCTTTCCGGGTCGAGGGGCCGTACGCCTTCGGCCCCGGCGTGTTCGACATGAAGGCGGGAATCGTCCTGTGCGTCCTTCTGGCGCGCGCCTGCAAGATCGGGGTCTTCCGCCCGTGCCTGCCCGTCGTCTGCTTCTTCAGCGCCGACGAGGAGACGGGCAGCCCCGCGTCGCGCCCGCACCTCGAGGCGGAGGCGCGGGGCGCGCGCTACGTTCTCGGCCTCGAGCCGTGCAACCCGGACGGCGGGGCGAAGACCAGGCGCAAGGGCGTCGGCAGGATCGACCTGGAGGTGGCCGGCCTGCCGGCGCACGCCGGGATCGATCCGGAGAAAGGCGTCAACGCCATCGAGGAGCTGGCGGCCCAGATCCTGGCGGTGAAGCTCCTGGAGGACCGCGGGGCCGGGACGACGGTGCACGCGGGGCTCATCCAGGGCGGCGTTGCCAGGAACGTCGTCGCCCCGCAGGCGCGCGCCGGGTTCGACGTCCGGGTGCCGTCGCCCGGCGAATGGCGCCGCGTCGAGACGGCGGCGCTCAACCTGAGAGCGCGGAATCCGCGGGCCCGCCTGCGAGTCGAGGCGGCGCTGACCCACCCGCCGATGGTGTGCACCCCCGCCATCGCCTCGCTCTACGAAAAGGCGCGGCGCATCGCCGGGCGGATCGGGTTCACTCTGCACGAGGGTTCGACCGGCGGCGGCAGCGACGGCTCGTACTGCGCGGCGATCGGCGTCCCGGTCCTCGACGGGCTGGGGGTCGAAGGGGAAGGGGCGCACGCCGAGAGCGAGTGTCTGCGCCTCGATCGGATCGCGCCGCGGGCGGCACTCCTGGCCGGAATCCTGGAGACCGTTGATCGGGTCTGAAGGTCAGACCAGCGACTGCACCGCCATGACGACCAGTCCGATCGGCACGATCACGATGAAGCCCCCCAGGATGAGCGCGCCGAGCGCCCGCCAGGCCGAAAACGCGTGCGCCTCGCCGAGGCATTTCAGCGAGATCGCGAAACCCCACAGGGCGATGAGCAGCTGCACGATCTGCAGAAGGCCGTAAAGCAGAAGCGCCGGAGGATTCCCCTGGATCCCGGCCGGGGCCGGATGGAAGATCTCCCCCCCCAGGAGGGCCGCGCGCGGCAGCCAGAGCAGGAGGCCCCAGATGCCCGGCACGTTTGCCCAGGCGAGGGCGGCCATCACGTCCACGCGCCTGCCGCGCCCGCCCAGCCAGCGCCCGGTGAGCGATAACACGGCCGTGAAGATGATGATTCCGAGCAGGCCGGCGGCGGCCCCTCCGGCCGTTGCGAAGGCCAGGACGACCGGGATGGAGTAGGTGTCCCCCAGACCCTCGCGGGTGGCCAGGGAGAGGGACTCGACGATGCCGCCCAGCGCGGCCAGGCGCAAAACGCCCCGCCGCGGGTCGGTGTCCAGGATGAGGCGCAGCGTGGCGCGCGGCCGCGTCCAGATCGACAGCCACGGGCTGGCGGCCTCGTTTGGGCCGTGCGCCGACGTCGATGCCGGGATTGGAGGGGGAGTGACGACGGGCGGGGGAACCGCTCCGTACCCGCCAGGGCCCTCCATGGACGGGCTGTCGCTCATCGATCTCTCCCGGCGGGCAACCCCTCCGCCCGCGGGCGGGGCCGGGCCGTTATCGACCAAACCGGCCGGCCGGCGGGCGGAGGAGCCGGTTCCAACACTCGCGATCGCGCGCGATGCCCGGGCCTGCGCCCCGGACCGCGCAGGCAGGGGTGACGCAGGCGGGTCTTACTTCAGGTGCTTGGCGACCAGTTTGGTCATCTCGAACATGTTGACCTGCCGCTTGCCGCCGAACACCGCCTTGAGGGACTCGTCCGCATTGATCATCCTGCGGTTCTTGTTGTCCTGCAGCTTATGCTTCTTGATGTACTCCCAGAGCTTCTTGGTGACCTGGGTGCGCGGCAACGCCTTCGAGCCGACCACCTCGGCCAGCATCGCATCGGGCGTCAACGGCTTCATGAAGGCGGCGCTCGGCTTCCGACCTTTTTTTGCGGGCATCTGGTTCCTCCAGCGATAGTGTTGGAATCGGACCGGCAAAACCGCCCGAACTCTACCACGGACGGGGCCCGGCTGTTGCCGCGAGGTCAAGGGGACATCGGGGGCCGTCCGGGTGCCGGTGATTGCGGTGCGCCCGGGAGTCGTCCCCCGTCCAGATCCTTCCTCCAATCCGGCCTGTAACCATCCGGCAGTTCCGGCATCTCTGAAAGCGGGAGGCGGCGGTCACGCAGGTCCCCCCTCTCCCGCGCCGGCCCACCTTTGGACGGGAGAACCACCGCCGCCTCCTCTCGCGGACCCGCGGGGGACCCCCGGAGGAGTAGATGGGGATGAATGAATCGCTGCGGCTGATCGCGGGGACCTTCATTCTGGCCAGCGTCGCGCTTGGATATTTCGTCCATCCGGCCTGGTTCCTGTTCACCGCGTTCGTCGGAGCGAACCTGGTGCAGTCGGCCTTCAGCCGCACCTGCCCGATGATGTGGATCCTGAGACGGGCGGGGGTCCGCGAGAGCTGAAGGGCCCCGGGGCGGACCGCGCCCGGTGGTAGGATGCGCGCATGGATCCTGCTGCCGCGGACAAGCGGCCCGGGGACGGCGACCGTGCCCTGGCGGAGGCGCTGATCGCCGGCCGGCCGGAGGCGTTCGAGCCATTCGTGGAGCGCTTCGGCCCGCTCATCCTGAGCTTCGGCCGCCGGATGTGCGGCCAGCGGGCCGACGCCGAGGAAGTGCTGCAGGAAACTCTCATGAAGGCCTACCTGTCCCTCAAGGACCTGCGCGACCCGGGCGCGCTCAAGACCTGGGTCTACCGGGTCGCGGCCAACGCGTGCCTGAAGATGCGAAGGCGCGGCAAGAGCGAGCCGAAGGGCGAGATCTCCCTCGAGGAACTTCTGCCCCGTGCCGGCGAAGGCGGCGGTCCGCCGCAGATCGCCGACTGGTCGAACGTTCCTCTCGAACGCCTCTTGCAGGGGGAGCTGAAGGCGAAGCTGGAGGAGGCGATCCTGTCCCTGCCGAAGGACTACCGGATCGTGCTGGTGCTGCGGGACCAGGAGGGCCTCGGCACGCGCGACACGGCGGAGATCCTCGGCATCAGCGGGAACCTGGCGAAGGTCCGGCTGCACCGCGCGCGCCTCGCCCTGCGCAAGGCGCTGGACGGGTACCTGTCATGAGCCACGCGCACTCGATGTCCTGCCGCGACATGGCCGCCTACCTGTCCGACTACCTGGACGGCGAATTGCAGGCCGGGCTGCGCGCCCTGATCGACGAGCACCGCGGCGACTGCCCGCCCTGTGAAGCGTTCATCCGCACCCTGGCGCGCACGGTCGAGGCGGTGCGCGCCCAGCCGCGGGAGCCGCTCTCCTCCGCCCTCAAGAAGTCCCTCGCCGACTCCCTGCGCCGGGCCCGGCGGCCCTAGGAGCCAGGCCGGACGCTCGGACAGGCTCCCGGTCCGACGCGGCGCGTAACCTTCTCCCCGCATCGGGGTCTTGGCGGATGACGGCCCTTCGGTGCCGTATCCAAGGGGACCTGGATGGGACGCTTCGCGACATACGTCATGGTGATCGGGCTGGCCGCCGGGTTCCCGGGCGGGGAAGCGGAGCTCGCGGAGGTGGCCGATGCGGCACCGTACGGGAGGACGGGAGCCGGGGAAACGCTGACGCTCCCGGAGGCCATCCGCACCGGCCTCGTGCGCAACCCGGCGCTCCTGGCCCAGAGGGCGGAGGCCGGAGCCTCGGGCGCCGACCTCGAGGCCGCGCTGGCCGCCCGCTGGCCGCGCGTGTTCACCGAGGCTTCGTGGCACGCGACCGACAACCCGGTTGCCGCCTTCGGCGACAAGCTGACGTCGGCGCAGTTCGCGGCGGCCGACTTCGCCATCGACTCCCTCAACCACCCCGACGCCGTCGATCACGCGGGCGCGGCCCTGGTCCTCGAGGCGCCGCTGTACACGTCGGGGAGGATCCGCGCCGGGATCGAAGCGGGCCGGGAGACGTCGCTCGCCTCCCTGGCGCGGGTGCGGGGCGCGGAGTCGGACCTGGTGGCCCGGATCACGATCGCCTATCACGGGGTGTCCCTGGCCGCGGCCGCCGTCCTGGTGGCGGAATCGGCCGTCACGAGCGCCTCCGGTCACGAGCGGGTGGCCCGGGCGCGCTTCGAGAACGGCGCCGCGCTGAAGTCCGATTTCCTGCGGGCCCGGGTCCACCGGCTGGCCCGGCAGCGCGAGCTGGAACGGAAGAGGGCCGACCGCGACCTGGCGCATGCGGGCCTGCGGCTGCTCCTGGGCCTTCCGCAGGACGAGCCGCTGGCCGTGGCCGACTCCGACATGACGCCCCCCGCCGATCCACCCGGCGATCTCCGGGACTGGATCGACGCGGCCGCCGCGGAGCGCCAGGAGATCGAGGCGGCCCGCCGGTCGAGCCTCGCCGCCGCGGCCGCCGGCCGGGCCGCGGGCGCGGCGCGCGGCCCGGAGGTCGCCGGCACGGCGCGCTTCGAGCGGAACGCCGCCGGCCTGGAGGCGGGCGAGGGATCGTTCTTCGCGGGCGTGGGCATCCGCTGGACGGCCTTCGATCGGGGGCGGGCGGCCCGCATCGAAGCGGCGCGGCAGCGCGCCGCCGCCGCGGCCGCGACGAGCCGTGCGATCGAGGACGCGGTGCGCCTGGAGGTGGAACGGGCCTACCGCGACGCCGGGGTGGCCGCGCGCAGCCTGGCCGCGGCGCAGCAGGCGGTCGCCGCCGCGGAGGAGGCGCTCCGCATCAGCGTCGATCGCTACGCCTCCGGCCTCCTGCCCCTCACCGATCTGCTGGACGCCGAGACCGGCCTTGTCGAGGCCAGGCTGGCCGAGATCGCGGCGCGCCACGACACCGTCATCGGCCGCGTCCTCCTGCAGCGGGCCGCGGGACGGCTGGAGGTGCCACGATGAGTCTGCGCCCGGTCCTTCTCCTCCTGTCTGCGGCCGCCGTCCTGGCGTGCGGGCGCACGGATCCCGGGAGACCGGCTGCGGCGCCGGCCGGCCCCCCCGTTGCCGTGCGCACGGCGGTGGTGGGCGGCGGCGGCGCCGCGTGGGTGGAGGTCCCAGGGTCGGTCGAGGCGGCGCGCGCCGCCGACGTCGCCAGCCGGGTGTCCGCCGTGGTCGAAAGCGTCCGGGTGGAGGAAGGGGCGTTCGTGAGACAGGGCGACCTGCTGGCGCGGCTCGACGGGCGCGACTTCGCCGCCCGCCTGGCGTCGGCGGAGGCGGCCCTGCTGGCGGCGACGGCGCAGCGCGATCGCATCCGCTCCCTGTTCGCGCAAGAGTCGGCCACACAGCAGGAGAAGGACGCCGCCGAGGCCGCCTTCGCGGCGACCCTGGCCGAGAGGGACGCGGCCCGGGCGCAGCTGGAATACGTCGATCTGCGCGCGCCGTTCGACGGCTGGATCGCCGGGAAACGGGTGCGCGCCGGAGACCTGGCCGGCCCCGGCCGGCCCCTTCTGTCGATCCAGGGGACCGGCCTCCTGCGGGTGGCCGCGACCGTGACCCGATCGCAGGCCGACCGGCTCGAGCCGGGACAGGCCATCGAAACGGTCCTCGAGGGGGGATCCGTCGCGACCGCGCGCGTGTCGGTCCTGGCGCCGGCCGGCGATCCGTCGTCGCTGCGCTTCCTGGTCAAGTCGGATCTCCCGCAGGGATCGGGGGCCCGGGTCGGATCGTTCGCCCGGTTGCGCCTGCCGCGTGGAGCGGAGGAGCCCGCCCCGTTCGTGCCCCGCGCCGCGATCGTCGAGCGCGGCG
>JACOUZ010000202.1 GCA_016177515.1 Acidobacteriota bacterium | reverse complement strand
TGCTACGGCGGCGACATCACCCGCAAGCGCACGCTCCGGGAGACGCAGAAGGAAGGCAAGACGCGGATGAAGAAGGTCGGGCGGGTGGACAGCCCCCAGGAGGCCTTCCTGGCGCTCCTCAAGGTCGAATGAGCCTTGGGGAGAGACTCCTTATGGAAACCGGCCCCCGATCGTCCCATAATCTGCGATCGGGGCGGACGGAGGGGCGGGGGATGGCAATCTCCTTGAAACCCAGGCGGTTCGTGTTCGAGTACACGCAGGCGGGGCTCGTCGCCGTCATCTTCGCCCTGTTCGTGCGCACCTTCCTGGTGCAGCCGTTCACCATCCCGAGCCCCTCCATGGAGAGCACCCTCCTGGTCGGGGACTACATCCTGGTCAACAAGTTCGCCCTGACCTCCCTGGCCTCCCCGATCGAGAGGGCCTTCCTGCCGATCGCCCCAATCAGGCGCGGCGACGTGATCGTCTTCCGCTTCCCCCACGACGAGCGCCAGGACTACGTCAAGCGCGCCATCGGACTGCCGGGCGAGACCGTCAAGATCGTCGACCGGGTTGTCTACATCCAGAAGCCGGGGCAGGACGGGTACGTGCCGCTGATCGAGCCGTACAGCAGCCACACGGACCCAGGCTCGGTCCCGCCGGAGCTCGACAACTTCGGACCGCTCGCCGTCCCCGAGGGACAGTACTTCGTCATGGGCGACAACCGCGACAACAGCCTCGACAGCCGCGAATGGGGGCTGGTGCCGCGCGACCACATCATCGGGCGCGGCCTCCTGGTCTACTGGTCCTTCGAGGGCGGCAGGCCCGAGGGCGTGCAGGCGGCGAGCCGCCAGCCGGCTTCCGGAGTCCGCCGCCTGATCCGAAGCGCCGGCGCCTTCTTCACCGACACGCGCTGGCAGCGGACCTTCCACCTCATCCGCTGAGCGCCGGCGATTACAATCCTGTCATCCTGCCGCTTGACGCATCGCAGAGCGCTTCCTATATTCGGATCCGAAGTGGATCCGTCGGATGGAAGGGGGGCCCTGCCGGTGTTCCTGCACGATGAAAGAGGCGAGGGACGGCTCGGGACGGTGTTCGGCATCCTGGTGCTGGCGACATTCATCTACCTGGGAGTGAAGCTCGTTCCGGTGATGATCAGCGTCTATGAATTCCGCGATTCGATCGAGGAGCAGGCCCGCTTCGCGTCGCTGCCGCGCCACGACGACCAGCTGATCAAGCGCAACATTCTGCACAAGGCCCGCGAGCTCGCCCTGCCCGTCGGCAGCAAGGACGTCCAGGTCAGCCGCACCTCGGGCCGCATCGATATCGTCGTCAAGTACTCGGTGCCCATCGAGACGCCGGTGTATACCTACAACTGGGCCCTCGACGAGTCCCTGAGCGCCCCTCTCTTCTAGTCGCCTGTCCCGCCCGCCCTGTACGGGCGGCCGCGCTCGTAGACCAGACGCCGCGCCCTGATGGCGGCCGCCTGGTCGTCCTGCCCCGCCGCCTCCGCCAGGCGCTCTGCCTCGCCGGCCAGCGCGACCGCCTCGGCGGTCCTGCCCGTCTCCGCCAGCGCCGCCGCCAGCGCATCCAGGGCGCGCGGGTCCTGCCGCCCGGTCGAGTCGACCGCGCTCTCCGCCAGATCGAGCGCTTCCCGGCCGTCCCGGAACCGGGGATCCCGGGCCGTCGCCAGGAAGAAGGCCAGGCGGGCGCGCAGGCCGGTATGGGACGGGTTTCTCTCCGCGCCGTCCCGGAGCGCCCGGACCGCGCCCGTTTCGTCCCCTCGCTCCCGAAGCGCCGTCGCCAGGCTGGAGGCTGCCGAGGGTTCCCGGGGATCGATCCGCAGGGCCTCCCGGAGCGCCGCCTCCGCCTCATCCCGGCGCCCCAGACGCGCCAGGACGGCCCCGCGGCTGGCGTGCGCCTGCGCGTTGTCCTCCTTGATCGCGATCGCCCGATCGTAACGCTCCAGGGCCTCGGAGAGGCGGCCGGCCCGCGCCAGGAGGCCGCCCGCATTGGTGTGCGCCTCCGAGGCACCCGGCCAGGCGGCGATCGCCTGGTCATAGCGCGCCAGCGCTTCCTGCTCCTTTCCCACCGCCGCCAGGACGTTGGCCAGGGCCAGAAGGATCCGGGCGTTGCCCGGCGCCAGCTCGGCCGCGCGCGCCAGGCTGTCGCGCGCCTCCCCCAGCCGCCCGCGCGACTGGAGAGTCAGGCCGAGCTGGAAGTGCGGCTCCGGCAGGGCCGGGTCGATTGCCGCCACGCCCTTCTCGAGGAGGGACAGGCCGCGGTCGGGATCGACTCCGTCGATGACGCTGGCGACTCCGAGGGCCAGGTCGCGAACCGGCCCTTCCGGAACCTCCTCCTGCCTGTAGAAGCCAATCGGCCCGCGGTAGGCCTCGGTCGCCTCCGCGCGCGGAGCCAGCCGCTCATGGCGCGGCGGATGGGTCCGGCGGATGAAGTGGTCGGTCATCGTGACGTGCACGACGTCGTCCGTCCGGCGGGGCGGCATGTGGCAGGAGATGCACCCCGGCGCCTCTCCGCCCCGCGGCGTCTCCCGGGACGCCGGGGCCCGCGCCGCCGCGCGGGATGTCCGGGCCCGCGCCGCGGCCGCGGCGGGACCGCACTCCTCGAGACGGTGACAGCCGAGGCACTTCGAGGAGAAGTGCTCCTCCGGCCGCTCGGGACGGCGGTGCGGATCGTGGCAGGTCGTGCAGGTCATGCGGCCGGCGCTGGCCTTGAAACAGGCCGACTGGCGCAGGCGGTACGCCTGGTGGGCGATCTCGAACTTGTCGCCGCGCCCCGCTTCCGGGGCGTGGTCGAAATGCCACTGGTAGCCGGCCAGGTCCTCGCCCGGCCGGAACGAGAACACCCCCCGCCCGAAAACGACCACGCCGTTCCAGTTGGCGCTGCTGGTGGTTTCGAGATGGCACTGCATGCAGATGTCCAACTGGCGCTCCGGAGACAGCCGGGCCGGGTTGACGATGCTCCTTCTCACCTCGGTGAAGGGCGCCTTCCTGTCGTTCGCCAGGTCCGCGTGCCTCTGCCCCGGACCGTGGCAGCGCTGGCAATCGATCCCCGGCGGGAGGTCGCGCGGGAAGAGCTGCGGAGTCAACGGGGAGTCGGCGCCCCTCGGCAGGGCCGGGTAGCCGTTGTGGCAGAACAGGCAGGCGTAGGTCACCGGGCGGAAGAAGTCGGGCTGATCGCTGCGGTCGAACCCCGGACTCATCCCCCAGGCGCGCTCCTGGGCATACCAGGTGACCGGCAGCTCGGTCATTTCGCCGGTCGGGTCCAGGTGCAGGTAGGAACGGGCGTGCCGGCCCGACCCCACGACGAAGGTCGCCTCCCTGTCGAAGACCCTGACCGGACGGCCAACGGCGGCGGGCTCCGAGCGCCTCTGGATGAAGCGGCCGTCGGCGAAGCGCATCTCGTAGATGAATCCCGACGCGGCGTGGTCGAGCCGGTTGCGGCGCCCGTCGCCATTCTCGACGTCCTCCGGACCCGGGCGGCGGAACGACTGCGCCATCGATACGGAGCGGTAGCTTGCGGCCAGATCCCGGTGGCATCCGCCGCAGGAGTCCGGACGGGCGTAGCCGTCGGTCGTGAGCGCTCCGCCGGGCGGTTCGCTCCCCGCCATGGGACCCGGCGAGCTCCGGGGCGGTGTCTCCCGGCAGGAGAAGACGAGGATTGCCAGGACGAGGCCGGTGAACTGCCGGCGCACCGCGGGTAGCACCATGGCCCCGACTCTAACAAAAGGGGGGCTCCTTGCGGAGCCCCCCTGCTTCCCGGCCTCGGACTTGTCCCGGCCGGGACGGGTCCCGTCGTGTGCTTTACGGGCAGCTCGGCGCCAGCGGCCTGAGCACGCCGTCGCCGCGCTTGCCGAGGGCGGCCTGGCCGCCCGCCACGACCGGATTGTGGCCCGCCAGGAAGTAGACGATGGAGTTGCCGGCCGGTTGCATCGAGTGAGTC
>JACOUZ010000201.1 GCA_016177515.1 Acidobacteriota bacterium | reverse complement strand
GTCCAGGGTGGCGATGACGAAAACTCCCTCCTTGTTCGTCGTGACGGGTCCGACCCTTTTCTTGATGTTGACGGCCTCGAAATAGAGTTTCACTTTGGGGAGGGGCTTCCCGTTGATGTCCTTGACCGTCCCGCGCACGCGCGTGATGCCTTCTGCGTGCGCCGGCTCGAGGGGCGCCACGACGGCTCCCAGGGCGAGAGCCGCGCCGATCACCAGGATCGTCCGTTTCATCCGTCTCATGGTCCTTTCTCCTCCGCTCCGGCCGGCCGTCCCGTCGCCTCGGCCGCGCAGACAATCCTATACCCCGCCTTGCCGGACAATCAAGGCATGGCCCCGGTGCGGCGACGGCCCCCCGGCCGTCCTCCTCCGTCGCCGTTCGCCCCGTGGCTGCCGTTGCTGGAGCCGGCCAGGTGCCCCAGGAACATCAGCGCGTAGAGGGCGCCTCCCCCCGCGTGGATTCCGGACAGGACCCGGCGGGCGGCAGGATCGGTGAGAACCTGCATCAGGTACCCGGAGACGATCATCGGGACCGCGAGGGAGAGAGCGACGATTCCCGTGACGCGGCCCCGGCGCCGGCGCGGCTCAAGGAGGGAACCGATGATGTGTTCGCGCGTGACCAGGCCCAGGGCAAAGACGAGGACAGGAGCCAGAAGGACGTGCAGCGCCAACGCGTGCGGCTGGAGAGGATGATGGATGACGCTGAAGGGATCGTCGCCCGTCATCAGGTACTTCATGTAGAAGTAGCCGCCTCCGCTCAACGCCACGAGCCAGGTCGAGGCATTGAGGAGCGCACGCTCGGACGCGTTCACGGCCGCGCCCCGTCCGGGCCCTTCGGAGCCGCGGGCGGCGCCGCCACGAACAGGCGGTGCAGGGCGATGACCCGTCGGGCGGCCTGGGTGACGGCGCGCGACGAGAGCGTCGCCCCGGTCAGCGCCCGGATCCCTTGGCGTGTCCCCAGATCCTCCAGACGCCTCCCGGGGAACTGCTGCAGCCAGCGGCTGGACGGCAGATAGTCCTCCGGCTCGTCGAACGACACGATTTCGATGCGCACGAGGTCGCCATCCGGGGAGAGAAAAACCAGGATCGTCTCGGGGAGAGTGCGCACCAGATGGGTGTCGAAGTAGGCGTATCCGGTCACTTGGCCGTCCCGGCTGCCGATGTAATACGGGACGAGGCGGCCCTCGACGGGAGCGCCGGCCCTTTCCGCCGCCCGGCGCGCCTGCGCCTCGTCCAGGTAAAGCGTCCTGCGATCCACCTTCGCAGGCTGCGGAAAGACGGCGTCGAGCGCCTGCTGGACGGTCAGGTACACACGGGCATCCGCCCGGCCGGTCGCCAGGGCGAGCAGGGCGAACCACAGGACGAGGCGGAGCCTGATCATCAGAAGAGGTATCCGAGCGCGACGTTGAACTGGTCCACGGCCGTCCCGGCGCGGTTCCCCCTATCCTGGAAATCGGCCTTGATTGCAATGTTCGGGATCGGCCGCCAGGTCACGCCGTACGTCCTCACGGTCCGGTCGTTTTCCGCATCGCGCGCGAAGCCTGGCGCGACCGAGGCCTGCGTGTCCAGAGCCTCGTAGCGCACGAACGGGCTCAAGTCGCGATCCCCTTTTCCCAGGAACGACAGGATGTTCCAGGCCAGCTCACCATACCATCCCCGCGTCCGGCTGCCTATGGCCGTGGCACCCGAGGAGTCGAGGGCCAGGCCGATGGCCCCGGCGTCATCCAGACGGCCTCGGGCGTACACGCCCCTCAGGTGGACGCCGTGCGCCCGCCATTCCGCATGCGCATCCCACAGCGTCAGGCGCGCGTCCCCCATCGACAGATCGCCCTGGCCGGTGTCGCCGGTGAAGCCGGACGCGCCGAGAAGCAGACCCGGAATCGGCGTGTAGTCAGCCCGCGCAACCAGCGCCACGTCGCGCGCCAGGGCCTCGGCGCCTGCCTGCCGCCCCCCGCGTATGCCGCTGCCTTCCGAGAAGCCGGAGGCATTGAAGCTGGTGACCAGATAGGCGCGGTAGGAGAATGGCCCCGTGTCGCCGTACACCCCGAATCCGTTCTCCCGCCAGGTGGACGGCAGGATCAGTCGCTCGACCTCGGGCCGGCGCGCGCCGTGGAAGGTGGGCGGTTCGTGAAGCTCGTTGATGAACCCCATCGGCATGAGGAGGAGCCCGCCTCGCAGGCCGAAGCCGCGCCTGGGACGGAAGTCGATGTAGGCGAACTCGATGGCCACCTCGCCCGGCGCGCCGTCTCCGGCGACCGCGTGCTCGTACTCGATCTCCGAGTTGAACAGCAGGTGATCGGAGAACTTGTAGCCGAAATAGAAGACCGCGCGTAGCAGGTCGGCGGTGTCGGTTTCGCCGGAGGGGCCGCCGTCATCGGCCCGAGGGTCGAAGTTCTGGTAGAGCATCTCGCCGTACCCGCCGATCGAAACGCCGCGCCTGATTCCGTAGACCTTCGAAGCGGCCGGCCCGAAGCCGACGACCTTGTCTCCCGCCGCCGGCGCCCCCGCTTCGCCGATCCGCAGGCGTTCGATCTCGAGCGCCAGGGCGTCGATCCGCTTCTCGAGCTCCTCCAGGGAGGCTTGCGCCCCGGGCGCCGGCGCCCCGCCCGTCGTGACGGCACGCAGGCCGTCCAATTCGGCGCGGAGCTTCGCGACCAGCGCTTCGAGCTCGGCGAGCCGCTCTTCGGCGCTACTGTTCGGGGCAGCGCCTTCCGGCGCGGCGGACACCTGGCCGGACAGAGCGGCCGCCGCCCCCAGGACAACGACCAGACAGACCGCAAGCGTCCGGCCGGCCGGACCGCCCTTCACCCTTCGTACATTCCTTCCGAAAGTTCGATTCACAGGCCTCCCCCTCTCTGATGCGGGACGCCGTCCGAGCGGCCGGCGTCCCTGGAAACCGTTCAGTGCTCGGGCGACTTTCCCCATCCCGGGAACCACCGGTTGAAGGTACTGGTCCCCCTCCGGTCCAGCGTGCCGTCCGGCCCGGGCCAGAGGAAGAGAGCCGCGATGCGCCGGTCCTCCGCCCAACGGAACCCACTCTCCGGTCCCATCACGAACAGCGCCGTGGACAGGGCGTCCGCCGAAGTCGCATCCTCCGCGGCCACGGTCACCGTGCCGTCGAATTGCGCCGGCCGTTGAATTCGCGGGTCCAGAATGTGGCCGATCGGGCCATCCGGGCCCTCGACAGCGCGCTCACCGTTCCCGGAGGTGCTGATCGAGACACCCACACCGTGGATGACCGACACGGAAGCCTCGCGATCCGAGGGATGGGCGATGCCGATCGGCCAGCCCTCGGCGCCCTGCGGCCGCCCCATGGCCAGGATCTGCCCGCCGAAATCGAGAAGCGCGTCGCGCACCCCGTGGCGCGCCAGGACGCGTGCCGCGGCATCCAGGGCGATCCCCTTGCCGATCCCCCCGAGATCCAGGCCGACGCCCGGAGCATCGAAGCGCACAGAATGCGTGGGCGCCCGCAGTTTCACGTGTCGCCACCCTATCGGCAGGCGGCCCCCTCCGGGGCGGCCCGCGCCTTCCCACCGGATCTCGATCCCGGCGCGCGCCCCGTCGCCTGCGGCCGGCACCGTCCCGTCCGCTGCCCGGAGACCCAGGGCGCGAACCAGCGGCTCGACCGTCGGATCGAACGCGCCTCCCGTTTTCCCGGCCCACTCGAGCGCGGCGCGGACCGCCCGGTACAGGTCGGGCGAGCAGCGGACCCACTCCCTCGAGGCCCGGCTGTTGAGGAGCGAGAGCTCGCTTTCCGGCTTCCAGTTGCTCAGGACGCCTTCCAGCCGGGCGACCTCCTGAAACGCCGCCTCGATGGCCCCGTCGGACTCCGGGCCGGCCGATTCGATCGACATCCGGGTACCCATCAGGAAGCGCGCCCGCGCCATGGACCGATCCGGACACGGCTGCGGCCCGCCCCGGTCCGCGAAGACCTGGGCGGGCGCCAGCGCCAGGGTCGCGCAGGCCAGGGCGGCCGCGGCCCCGCTCGCGGCCCGCGCAAGGATTCCTTGCGGGAAAAGGACGGTCCGCGCCCCCTCTCTTTCCGGCCCCGCCCCCGATGCTCTCGCACCTTTCATTCCCGGCTCCGCCTTCCGTTACGGCGTATTGTGATTGCGACTCAGTCTCAGTTAGACCGGCCACTCTAGCGCCCTTCCCGCGTCCCTGTCAAGTCCGGCAGCCCGATCCGATCGCGCGGTGGTCCGACTCGCGTGTGATACTCTGACGCTCCCGGACCGGACGGCTCGGGTCACGCCGGAGACCACGCATGCAGGCACGGCATTCCCGCAAGCCCCCGGACCATTCACGCGTCGAGATGACCGAGATCGTCCTGCCGGAGGACACGAACCAGTACGGCCATGCGTGGGGCGGGCACGTGATGACGCTGATCGACAAGGCGGCGGCCATCGCTTCGACCCGTCACTGCCGTACGAACG
>JACOUZ010000215.1 GCA_016177515.1 Acidobacteriota bacterium | reverse complement strand
CCTCGGGGCCGAGGTGCGGCTGCCCCCGCTCCGCGAGCGCATCGAGGACATCCCCGAGCTGGCGCGGCGCCTCGCCGACGCCGAGGCGCGACGCCGCGGCCGCGATGTCCACCTCGAGGACGGTCTGATCGCCGAGCTCCAGCGCTGGCCCTGGCCGGGCAACGTCCGCGAGCTGGAGAACGCCATCGAGCGCGCCGTCGTCCTGGGCTCCACCGACCTCATTCGGCCCGAGGACCTGCCCGAGAATCTGCTGGAGAGGGATCTGCCCAAGGCGGCCCTGAGGGCGCCTTACCATGAGGCGATCCGTGAAGCGAAGAAGCAGGTCGCCCTGAAGGCCCTCAGGCAGGCCGGAGGCAGTTACACGAGAGCTGCAAGTCTGCTCGGCGTTCATCCGAACCATCTCCACCGGCTGATCAGGAATTTGCAGCTGAAGACGACGCTCAAGAAGTGAGCGCCGCATCGGTGTGGAGCAGCGGACCGGACCTGCAGGTTCGAGCATCAGTGGCAGGAGCTGTTGGAGTGCGCGTCCAGACCCTGCTTCTGCATCTTGTAGCGGAGCTGCGAACAGGTCATCGCGAGGAAACGCGGGGCGACGAACAGCTGAGCAGGTGACGTGTCCGCAGAGCCTGGCGAGCTGTTTGCGGAACCCGATCGTCACATATTGGTCCATTTGGTATGAACGAAGCCGCCCCAAGGCGTTGCCTTTTTGCCATGTCACCCTCAGGGGACAGAAGCCGCGCCCGCCTCGGTATCCTGAGGTTCCGAAAACTCTGGGCGACCACCTACGGAGGCGCCGACTCGACCTCGGCATCAGTCAGAGGGAGTTGGCTGAACGTCTGGGGGTGAGCAAAACCGGGACCGTCATGTTGGTCGATGACGGCTGGGCCGCGTCATAGCCCCTATTCGGCGCGCAGCGCGATCATCGGGTCGACGCGCGTGGCGCGCCGGGCAGGGACGAACGAGGCGGCTAGCGAGATGATCGCCACGAGCGCGACCACGGCCGCATAGACGAGCGGGTCGCGCGGGCTGACGCCGAACAGCACGCTCTGCATGCCGTCCCCCGCGGCCACGACCAGCGCCAGCGTGATCAGGACACCGAGCGCGACGCCCACTCCGGTCAGGACCGATCCCTGGCGCAGCACCATGCGGAGGATGCGCCGGCTGTCCGCGCCCAGAGCCATCCGCACCCCCAGCTCCTGGGTCCGCTGGCTGACCGAGAACGACATGACGCCGTAGATCCCGACCGCGGCGATCACCGTGGCAACCACGCCGAATATGCTGAACATGATGGCGATGACGCGGTTCTGGCTCACGAAGCCGTCGATGTTCCGCTTGGGCGTGTCGACGAAGTAGAGCGGCAGGTTCGGGTCGACCTTGGCGACCTCGCGGCGCAACGAGTTGATCAACGTCCCGGCCTTCAGGCCGCCGCGCGGCTTCACGATGACCGTGGCGAACTGGCTGACGCCCTCGTCCGGCTTCGCCGGGCCGGCCGGGGTGGAGTAGAACGGCACGTAGAAGCCGGTCTCGTCCACGTTCGGGATGTTGAACGGCGGCATCATGCGCACCGTCTTCACGACCCCGACGATGATGCGCCACGGGCCGGGCTGCAGGGTGTTGGCCTCCAGCGCGCGGAAGCGCCGGCCGAGCGGGCTCTCGTTGCCGAAGTGCTTGCGCGCGAAGGCCGCGTTCACGATGGCCACGGGGAGCTTCGTGTCGAGGTCGTCGTCCAGGAACTTGCGCCCTTCGACCAGCGGCTGGCCGAGGACGTCGAAGTAGCCGGGGGTGATCTGCTCGAAGTTGGCGTTCAGCCGGTCCTTCTTTTCCTTGTACTCGCGTCCCTCGATCTCAACCGGCCCGCTCCCCGAGAAGACCATCCGGAACTTGTTCGTGAGCGCCACCGCCTCGAACTCCTGATGGGCGCGCAGCTCGCGCACCAGACGGTCGAAGAACAGCTTGCGCGCGTCCTGCGTCGGATAGTCTCCGTCCATCAGCCCCATACGGGCCGTCATGAGGCTTTCGGTGTCGTAGCCGTAGTCGATCGTCTGCTGCTTGCGGATCGACTGCATCTGCAGCAGCGAGCCTATCAAGAGGATGCACGTCACCACGACCTGGAACACGACCAGGCCGCGCATGACCAGCCTGGTGCCGCGGCTGGTCCCTCCCCGGCCCCCTTCCTTGAGCACCGCGACCACGTTGGCGCGCGACGCCATCCAGGCCGGCAGGAGGCCGGAGACGACCGCGGCCGCGAACATCGCGGCCAGGCTGAAGGCCAGCACCTGACCGTCGATGTCGAACGTCATCCAAGACGGAGGCGGAAAGTCGAAGGTGCGGACCGTCGCATTCAGCAGATCGGTGCAGTAATACGCGATCCCCACGCCGATCGCCGCCCCGACGACGGTCACCAGCAGGCTCTCGGTCAGCATCTGCAGGATCAGGCGGCTCCGGCTGGCGCCGAGCGACGAGCGGATGGCCAGCTCCCTCGCCCGCAGGGTCGCCCGGGCGAACTGCATGTTCATCACGTTGACGCAACCGATCAGCAGCAGCCCCACGCAGAAGCCCAGCATCGTGAGCAAAGTGCCGCGTATCGGCAGCGGCGTGTACGTCTTGAGCAACGGCTCGACCTTGCCCGTATTGAACTGCTTGTTGGTCTCCGGATACGCGTCCGCGAACTGCTTCGCGAGCGTCGTCATCTCGGCGTTCGCCTGGTCGAGCGATACGCCCCGCTTGAGCAGGGCCAGCACCGACGGATTGACCACGCGCGGATTGTTCCGCTCGCGCACCGGGTACTCGCAGAAGAGCGGGACCCACAACTCCTCGTTGACAGGAAACGCAAAGCCCCTGGGCATGACACCGACGATCGTCGCCGGAGTCCCATTGATGCGGAGGGCCTTGCCGACGATGTCCGGCGTGCCGCCGAAGTCGCGCTGCCAGATACCGTAGCCGATCAGCGCCACCTTCTCGGCACCGGTGACGTTGTCCTCGGGCCTCAGATCGCGACCCAGGCTCGGCGACACGCCGAGGATGCGCAGGAACGCGTCCGTCACGTAGGCGCCGGTGTACCGCCGCGGCACGCCGTCATTCGTCACATTGACGGTGGCGCCGCTGATGTACGCCGCCATGAGCTCGAAGGACTGCTGCTTCGGCCGCAGCTCCTCGAAGTCCATCGGCGACACCTGGCCGTTCTGGCCGAAGAAGCTCTTGCTTGTCGGATCGATGAAGCTGACGCTGACCAGCCGGGCGGAGTTCGGAAACGAGAACCCGCGCAGCATCACCCCGTTCACGACGCTGAACGTCGTGGTGACGCCGCAGATGCCGAGGGCCAGCACGACGACGGCCATCGCGCAGAAACCCTTCTCCCGGAGGAGAACCCGGAGGCCTACGCGGAGGTCCTGGACCAGGTTAGTGACCATGGAGGTTGCCTCGGATAATCATACGATCGTCGCTGGCCATTTGTTCCGGGAGTTTCAACAGGGACGGCGCAAGCAAGTCGGAAGAGCACGATGGATGGTGGAGGCGCCGGGAGTCGAACCTGCGTCCCGAATGGATCAGCGAGGAGCGCCTCGTACTGCGCCCGGCTCGCCTCTTGTCGCCAGCCGCACTGTGATCCATATGAACCCCCTGCGGCTGCCATCCGGCGAAACCTGTAGCTGTCACACATTGGGGCATTTGTTGACAATTCGTCGTCCTCTGGAGTGCTCTGGAGTCCTCGGGAGTTCTCCCCAGCAATGTTGATCGGGCTCGGGTTGAGCCGCCTGATGTCTTGCCTCCCGGCGGGCCCGGACGGCGCGCCGACCACTTGAGCTGGGCCCTGAGCGCGCGTCGGATCCCGCCAGGCCCGACTGCCCGGTGTACGCATGCCCGCGGCGGAAGTTCACGGCGTCACGGTTCGTGACACTCAGGGGATGCCCTGCCGCGATTCGTCGGGCGCGAGTTCGGCAGATTCCTCGAGTGCGGCATCCTCGCCCACGGTTTTCTACGCGTTCACTGCGACGACTGCGGCAGCGATCGGATCGTCTCCCTTCTCCTGAAAGGGGCGCGGGTCAGGAGACCGCGATAATCTCCCGGACCTCAAATCCCCCGCCGCCCGACTCTCCCGCCCCGTTCCCCATGCGGTGATCGGAGCCCAGGTTGACTGAATGACCCTTATCGGGCGTAAGATCCGGTCCGTTTCACCCATGCGCAGATCGCGCTCTTCCGCCGCCGCCTCGCGGCGATCAACGTGCTGACGCTTTCGTTCGGAGTGCTCGCGAATCAGCGGGCCAGGGCGCGGCGCCGGTGGTTCCGTGCCTGGGAGAGGCCATGAAGGGCGGCGCGATGGTGGTCGACTCTCTCGATCGGGTCGACGGCGCCGAATGGGACTCGATTCTGCTTCCCAATCGGCTCGCGCAGAGCCACCGCTTTCATCGTGCCCTCGCGGCCTCGAAGATCAACGATTGCGACTACCGCTACTTCCGATACCGGGACGCGGGCGGCCGCCTGATCGCGCACTGCGCGTTCTACGCCATCTCCACTCCGCTCGATCTGTTCCTGCCGCGCTCCAATCCGGCGACCAGGGTGCTCACGGGAGTGCGGTGGCTCTATCCCCGCTTTCTCCGCTTCCAGATGGTGGAGTGCGGCAGCCCCACCACGCTCGGTTATCCGGTCGCCTTTCGCGCCGGTGTCGTGGCCGAACAGCGGCGGGACATCTGGCACGCGCTGATCCGCTCGATGGAGTCGTTTGCCGCCGAGAAGAAGGCGGACCTTTTGGTCGTGCGCGACTTCCGCGAGGACGAGCGCCCCACCGCGGCGCCCCTGGTGGAACAGGGATTCGCGTGTGTTCCGAACCTCGAGAACACCGTGCTGCGGATGCGCTGGGCGACCTTTGACGAGTACCTCGGCTCGCTGCGCGCCCACTACCGGCGCCAGGTGCGGCCGAACCTCGCGCGCGCGAAGCGCGCGGGCCTGCGCATCGTGAGGGTCCGGGAATTCGCCCCGATGGCCGCCGAGATGGCGCGGCTGTGGCGGCTCACCCATCTCCGATCGACCGCCTACCAGCGGGAGGTGCTGGGGCCCGACTACTTCGAGAATCTGGCCGCCCGCCTGGGGGATCGGACGTTCGCGACGCTTCTCCGGCTCGGCTCCCGGCTGGTCGGGTTCACGCTCTACCTGCTCGACGACACGGTGCTGGTGCCGAGCTACATCGGCATCGACTACGCGTACAACGACGAGGCCGCGCTCGTCTTCAACGCCTACTACGATTGGGTGCGAACCGGCATCGATCTCGGCGTGCCGGTGATGAGCCTCGGCATCACCACGTACGAGTCCAAGCTGCGTCTTGGCGCGGAGATCGAGCGGTTGGGGATCTTCATTCGATACCGACGGCCGAGCCTCACTCCGGCGCTCGCGGCGGCGTATCGGTGGATGACGCCCCGGCAGTCTCGCGCCCGGCACAACGTGTTCGCCGTGCGCCCGACCGCGTGACCCCGCCCGAGGTCATCGTGGCCGGCGCGGGCCTGGGAGGCCTCTCGGCCGCCGCCGAGCTCTCGCGCGGGGGGCTGCGCGTCCTGGTCCTCGAGGCGGCGGCGCACGTCGGTGGCCGCTGCACGACCCGGGTCGTGGAAGGAGCGCGGTTCGCCGTCGGCGCGAACACCTTCGGCATCCGCAGCGAACGCGAGCTGGCGCGCCACGGAGTCCCGCGGCCCTTCTTCCCCGCCCCCTATCGCATCGCGTACCGGGGCCGGAACGTTCGATTCCCGTTGGATCGGTCGAGCCTCAAAGCACTCGGAGCGCTCGGCCTCCCCCTGCCGCTCGTGGTCGGAACAGCGGTGAAGATCGCGTGGGCGATCCGCGGCGAGCCCCCCGCCGGCGAGACCTACCGCGACATCATCCATCGGCTGCTCGGAGGACGCGGCGGCGCCGAGCTGTTGGAGGTCGAAGCCTGGTACCTCGGCGCGCACCCGAATGCCCTGCCGGCCTCGTGCCTGAAGACCTTCTTCGGGCTGCGCTACGGCTTCCACCGGCCGGTGTATCCGATCGGCGGCGCGCACCGGATCCCGTAGGCGCTGGTCGAGGCGATCCGGCGGGCCGGAGGAGAGGTG
>JACOUZ010000205.1 GCA_016177515.1 Acidobacteriota bacterium | reverse complement strand
GCACTACGAGAAGCGGTCGCTCCTGTCGGTCGTGAAGAACGTGAAGACGCCGACGCTGATCATCACCGGCGAGGAGGACTACCGGACTCCGATCTCGGAGTCGGAGCAGTACTTCCAGGCGCTCAAGCTCCTGAACGTCGAGACCGTCCTGGTGCGCGTGCCGGGGGAGCCCCACGGCATCAGCCGCCGTCCGAGCCACTGGATGGCGAAGATGCTGAACATCGTCGGCTGGTTCGACCGGCACCGGAAGAGCGGCGCCTGAGGCAGAGGCGTCGCTCCGAGGCGCGATGGTTCCAGGTGGGCGGGACGGAATGGAGTCGACTATGGGTCCGAAATCGCGGGGCCCGGGGCCGGGGCCGCCCCCCCTCCCGGGGGAGCACGGAGCGTGGGCGATCCTGGTGATTCCGCTCGCGCTGGGGCTCGCGGCGGCCGGGGGACCTGACGGGGCGGCGGGCGGGCCCAGCGCGGCGGCGCTTCTTCTCGTCCCCGCTCTGACGTTTCTCTTCCTGTCGCGTTACGCCGCCCTGCCGGCGGCGGTCAGGCTGCTGGAGGGGAAACCGGTGCCGCCCGGCTTCCTGGGGCGCCGGCTCTTCTGGACCGCCGCCTACCTCGGCGTCAGCCTGGCGTGCCTCTTCGCCGCGCTGTCGAGCACGCCCTCCGGCGCTTACGCGGCCACGCTGTGGATCGCGGGCGCGACGGCGCTCCTCGGCGCGGCGCAGACGGTGCTGGCGTTCGCGGGCCGGGGCCGGACGCTCGGCGGGGAGCTGCTCGGGATGGCGGGGCTCGCCTCAGCGGCGCCGCTCGTCATCGTGGCCTCGGGGGGCCCCGTGGACGCGCGCACGCTCGGCGCGGGGCTGGCCGCGCTCGGCTATTTCGTCTCGAGCCTGGCGTTCGTGCGCGCCTGGCGGGCGCGGGCCAGGGGACGGACAGGGGCGGGCGCCTGTATCGCAGCGCATCTCGTCCTGGCCGTGGCCCTGGCGGTCCTATGGAAGAGAGGCATCATCCCGGCCGGGGCGCTGGCCGCCTTCGTGCCGGTCTTCGCGCGCACCGCCTGGGGATTGGGGTATCCTCCGCCGACGATCCGGACCCTGGGATGGCGTGAGGTGGTGGTAGCCGCCGCCTTCACCGGGATGGCCGCGGCCACTCTCCTCGGTCGGGCCGGCGGGGAGTGATCCAGGTAAGACGGGGGCGGGGACGGGTTGCGGGATCCGGCACCGTCGTCTGGAAAGGGGGGTCCGGGACCGGTTCCCCGTTGACAACCCCCCCTTCCTGCGGTAAACAGACGGCACGAAACGACCGACTTCACCCTTGTCGATAGCCACCCGACGTAGCGCCGTAAACGTTGTTCATTGACAGTGTCGTGACATGACCGTATATGTCCGTCGCTTTTCGGCCGGGGTGAGTCGATTGAGCCGGGATCGCTCGCGAACAGCCTTCTGTCTGGCGGCGGCCCTCCTCGCGGGGGCCGCCGCCAGCGCGGGAGAGCCCATGGAACGGGCGCGCCCCGTCCAGCCGGCAGGCGAAGCCGCCCATCAGGTAAAGGCGAACCCGGCGGGCCCGGCCACGACCGCGGGAGAAGCCGCCCGCGCGGCCCGGGTCGAGCGGCACTCACCGCGGGAGGGGTACCCGTCCCTCGGCCCCGCCGGCGCGAAGAACACTCTCGTCTTCTTCACCGATTACCAGTGACCGGTCTGCCCTCGCGCGGCGCGCGAGATGGAGCGGCTGGTGGCAGACTTCAAGGGGGAGCTGCGCGTGGAGCTCCATCACAACCCCCTGGTCATGCACCGGAACGCCTATGACGCGGCGGCCGCCGCCCGGGCGGCGCAGCGGCAGGGGAAGTTCTGGGAGTACCACGAGGCCCTTCTCGAGTCCCGGGCCTTCGACCGCAGCACGCTCGTCGGCCTGGCGGGCCGCCTGGGCCTCGATCGCGACCGGTTCGAGCGCGACTTCGACGACCCGAAGCTGCGCGAGCGGGTGACCGCCGAGACGAAGGAGGCCCTGGACGCGAAGGCCCTCGGCACACCCGGCTTCCTGATCAACGGCCACGTCGAGGTCGGCTGGGCGTCGCTCCCCTGGCTCGAGCAGGTCGTCCGCACCCACTCGCGCTAGCGCCCGCTGCAGGCGCTTCTCAGCGGCTCCGGGCGGCGTCCGCGCCCTCGGCCACCCCGACGCGGGCCTCGAGCTTCAGGAGCCTGCGCCGGTCGGCCTCCTCGAGACGCGCGGCGAGCCGTCCGCGGCGCGCCCACCGGCCCCGGCGCGTCCCACGGCTCCCTGGAGCGCCGCCATCGCCGCCTTCATCGCCTCGCCGGCCCGCACCCGATCCGGCAGGAACATCTCCTGGCAGCGGAAGGCGCGCCCGACCTCGTTGATCCGGGGCACGAACCCGAGCTCGATGGCCCGAAGCGGCGCGACGCCGAGCAGAAGCGCCTGATCCGCCAACTTCGCGCTCAGGACGGGCGGCGTGCCCGGAACGCGAAGCGGGACAGGCGCCGCTCGGCCGCCAGGCGGGCGGCGACCTCAAAGAAGCGCTGCTGCCCCTCGAACGTCGGCTCCCCTTCGATCGGCTTCAGGCCGATCGCGCGCGCCTGCCGGGCCGCGAGCCAGCGGGACGCCAGGCGCGCCATGTTCTCGGTTCGGTCCGCGACCTCGAGCACTTCGAGACCGGCCCCGGCCAGCAGACGTTCGTCGGTCCCGACCGGCACGAACAGGAAGAACCCGATGGAGCTCCGTACGGCAATCTCTTCGTTCGTCAGGGGACCGGTCACCACGATCGGATCGGTGAAGACCAGGCACCCGCCGGGACGCAGGACGCGGGCCCATTCCCGGAAGACGCGATCACGCTGGGGGAGGTGGTTGACGGCGTCGACGCAGATGAGCCCGTCGAACGCGTGGTCGGGGAAGGGAAGAGGCCGTCCGGCGTCCAGCCGCTCGAACGCGGCCCGGGAGGCCAGGCCTTCCCGTTCGGTGCGGGCACGGGCCGCGGCGATCGCCTGCTCGTGGACGTCGGCCCCCACAACCGTGCACCCGGTGCGGGCCGCAATCCGGAGGGTGGGACCGCCGGAGCCGCAGGCGATATCCAGGAGCCGCGAGTCCGGCGTCAGGCCGAGCCAGCCCACGAACAGGTCCTGCTCATCCGCCGTCAGCCACCCGTTCTGTCCGATGTCCTCTCCGAAGGCCTCGGCCCGGATCTCCGCGTAGAGCCGCGAGGAAAAATGTCCGTACTGGGCGTCGTAGTGGCCGACCGCCGGGACCGGTGGGGTCATGCCTCACGCCCCGGCGCCAGGAGCCGCGCCACCGCCTCCTCGACGTGCAGCCTGGTCGTGTCGAGGAGCGGGAGACCCTGCCCGTCGGCCGGGCGCAGGAGAAGAGGCAGCTCGGTCCCCCCGAGGATGACGCCCTCGATCCCCTCCTGCTCCTTCAGGCGGCGGATGATCGAGATGAAGCGCTCCCGCGTTGCGGGCAGGAACCTGCCGGGCACCAGCTCGCCCAGATAGGCTTCATGAATGAAGGCCTGCTCGTCGGGCGTCGGGACGATGAGATCGACGCCGGCCGGACCGAAGACGTCCGGATAGAAACGTCCCTGCATGGTGAACCGGGTCCCGAGGAGCGCCAGCCGCTTCAGCCCCCGCCCCCTCGCCGCGCGGCACGCGGCCTCGACGATGCTGATGAGCGGCAGGGACGCCCCCTGCCGCAGCCTGTCGATCACCACGTGCGGCGTGTTGGCGGCGATCAGCCCGAAATCGGCGCCGGCCCGGGCGAGCCGCTCGATCTCCTCGAGGAGGAAGCGGGTCGTGTCGTCCAGCCGATCGGCGCCGATCAGGTCCAGCATCCGCTTCAGGTCGATGCTGTTGATGATGATCGAAGGGTAGCTCCCGTCCGGGCGGCGCTCGCGCCAGACCGCGACCATCTGGCGGTAGTACTCGATCGTGGACTCCGGCCCTACGCCCCCGATGATGCCGACCGTCTTCACCGCTCGTCACCCTCCCGGGGACCCGGCCAGTGACCCATTCTACAATCCATTGCGGCGGCGCGCGATTCGCGGAATCAGTCGTAGTGCTTCACCCGCGGCCACGCTTCTTCCGGCTTGACCCGGAGGTCCCGGCACACGAATACCGGGGTCCGGTTCTCGTACGGCATGCAGTAGCCGCAGTCGATCGTCTCGGCCAGTCGCACGTCGCCGCACACGTCGTAGTCTTCGAGCGATCCCCCCAGGATGATCAGGTTCTTCGGGGGCGGCTCCCCCGGCCCCCAGAGCCAGTAGTTGTTGTGGCCGGAGATCGCCCGCGGCAGCCCGCGGCCGCGCCCCAGGAGCTCCAGGGCACCCGCGTCGCCGTAATTCGGCGCCAAGACCGCCCAGTCCCCGGGGTCGCTCTCTCCCGTCGAGCGCCACGCCCGCTCGACGGTGTC
>JACOUZ010000006.1 GCA_016177515.1 Acidobacteriota bacterium | reverse complement strand
GGGAGGTCTTGCCGACCCCCGGGGGGCCGACGAAACAGAGGATCGGGCCGCGCATCTTCTTTTTCAGCTTGCGCACGGCCAGGTACTCGATGATGCGCTCCTTGATCGACTCCAGGCCGTAGTGGTCCTCGTCGAGGATGCGCTGCGCCTTCTTCAAATCGAGGGTGTCCTTGGTCTGCGCCGACCAGGGACGGTTCACCATCCAGTCGAGGTAGTTGCGGACCGTGGCGGTCTCGGCCGAGTCGGGGTGCATGCGCTCGAGCTTGTTGACCTGCCGCTCGACCTCCTCCAGGACCTTGGGAGGCATCCTGGCCTTGCGCGCCTTGTCGCGGAACTGCTCGACCTCCTCGGCCAGATCGTTCCCCTCCCCCAGCTCGTTCTGGATCGCCTTCAGCTGCTGCCTGAGGAAGTACTCGCGCTGCGACTTGTCGATCTCCTCGCGCGCGTGCGTGTTGATCTCCTGCTGCATGTTGAGCAGCTCGATCTCCTTGTTCAGGAGCTCGTGCACCTTCTTCAGGCGCGCCACCGGGTCGATGATTTTCAGGACGTTCTGGGCGTCCTCGATCTTGAGGTCGAGGTTGCTGGCCACCAGGTCGGCGAGCCGGCCGGGGTCCTCGAGGTTGCCGGCGATGACCATCACCTCCGAGGAGATCGCCTTGCCGAGCGAGGCGCTCTTTTCCAGCGACTTCTTGACCGTGCGCATCATCGCTTCCTGCTCCATCGTCGGCTTGACGGAGGGCTCGACGACGCGCGTCAGGCGGGCGCTGGTGAACTGCTCGCCGTGCAGGAACTCGTCGGCCCGGGCGCGGCAGACGCCCTGCACGAGCACGCGAATCCGCCCGTCCGGCAGCTTCAGCATCCGCATGATGACGCCCACCGTGCCGGTGTTGAACAGGTCCTTCTCGGCCGGCTCCTCGATCTGGCTGTCCTTCTGGGACACCAGGAGGATCATCCGGTTCTCGGCCAGCGCCTGGTCGACCGCCTTGATCGAGCGCTCGCGGCTCACCGACAGGGGGACGATGATGAACGGGTAGACCACGATGTCACGGAGCGGCAGGACCGGCAGCTCCTTGGGGATTCGCAGGTGCTCCTCGGGGACCTCGAGCGGCGGAGCGGTCATGAGCGCTCCGCGATCTTGATGTTGATGGGAACCGCCTCCCCGCGCTTGTCCGGCACCTTCGGGAAGGAGATCTGCAGAACGCCGTCGGCGAGCTCGGTCTTCGCCTTGTGGGTGTTGACCGGCGAGGAAATGTGCACCACCCGCTTGAACTTCCCGAAGGGGCGCTCCATGGAGTGGTACTTGGCCCCCCGGGACGACTCGGAGCGTTTCTTCTCGCCCCTCAGTACGAGGTTGTTGCCGTTGATCGTCAGGCTGAGATCCTTCGTGCCGACTCCCGGCACCTCGAACTTGACCACCAGCTCCTCCGAGGTCTCGAAGACGTCGGCGTTCGGCAGCCACTCGCCGGTCCCTTCGCTCCCCGAGGATTTCAGCTCCAGCAGGTTGTCGAACAGGCGGTTGATCTCGCTCTGGATGCGGCTGATTTCGACGAACGGTCCGATGTCGACCATGAGGGGCCTCCCGATTCCCGGCTCAATATAATGACACCCTTCGGCACCTGCAAGGGAACGGCCTACTTCCGTTGCTCCAGCAGGTCGTTCAAAACCTTCATGAACTGATCCACGTCCTCGAACTGCCTGTAGACGCTGGCGAAGCGGACGTAGGCCACCTTGTCCAGCTCCCGGAGACGCTCGCTGACCTTCTCCCCGACCCGGGCCGTCGGGATCTCGCGCTCCGGAGTCTCCTGCAGCATCGCCTCGACCTCGTCGGCCACCGCCTCGAGGGCGGCCGGGGAGACCGGGCGCTTCTCGCACGCCTTGCGCAGGCCGCCCAGGAGCTTGTTGCGATCGAAGGGCTCCCGGGTGCCGTCCTTCTTGACCACCATGTAGGGAATCTCGTCGATGCGCTCGTAGGAGGTGAAGCGGCGGGAGCACGACAGGCATTCGCGCCTCCGCCTGATGACCAGGCCGTCCTTCCCCTCCCGGGAATCGACCACCTTGTCCTCGAGGTGCCCGCAGAAAGGACATTTCATGGCGCCGAGCCCTCCGAATTACGGGCCATCTTGCGGACTTCCGCCGGCCGCACTCCCCCCTTCCACATGAACAGGAGCCCCAGGACGATGGTCGGCAGAAGGGTGGTGGCGTGCAGGGTGATGGCCGCCGCTCCGGCGCTCGCCTGAGCCACGTCCCAGAAACCGGCCAGGGAGACCTGGCAGAGATACTCGTACGGCCCCACGCCGCCGGGCGTGGGCATGACGATACCCACGCCCAGGGGCACGACCAGGAGGAAGGTATCGGTGAAGCGCAGCGGCAGGCCGAAGGCCCGGAGCCCGAGAAGAATGGACCCGTCGATCACCAGCCACATCAGGAACGACAGGGCGACGCTCTGGGCCAGCTGCCTCCTGCTCCGCACCGCTCCGAGCCCCGCGACCAGCTTCTCGATGGTCTCCGTCAGGCGGGCGGCGACGCCGCCGTGCCCGCGGCCGTGCAGGGCCTTGAGGGGCCCGGCAAGCACGTTGGGGAACAGCACCAGGACGATCACCGCGGGCAGGGCCACCGCGACCAGCCCTCCGACCCAAACCGCGGCGTGGCGCAGGAAGACCGACGCCTGGTCCGCATCCGACCCATGGCCGCGCGCCGACACCAGGGCCGCCCCGCGCGGCGTCAGGACGAACGCCAGAAGGAGCGCCATGACGGTCAGGACGTCGAACAGGCGCTCCAGAGCGACGGTCGCCAGCGTCGCCGTCACGCTGACCTTTTCGCGCCGCGCCAGAAGGACCGGGCGCACCACCTCTCCCAGGCGGAACGGCACCAGGAAGGAGACCATGAAGCCGATGAACATGGTGGAGGCCAGGTTGTACATCCCGATCCCCTTTTTCACCGGCGCCATCAGGACGCGCCAGCGCCACGCCCGGATCATGTAGGCCGCCAGGTTGACCAGGGTGCTCGCCGCGATGAGCCACGGGCTCGCATCGCGCAGGGCCCGCGCTGCCGCGCCGAGGTCGAAGCGGCCCGCGAACAGATAGATGAACGAACCGGTCAACAGGAGGCTGACGGCGACTCTGAGTGCCGGCTTCACCGAGGTCGGGGGTCCGGAGCGCGGCGCACACCGCGCGCGAAGCGGGCACGCCGGTCGCTGCGCGCCGCGCGAAAGCCGGGCGAATATACAGGAAGCCGCGCGCGTATGTCCAGTTCGCTCAGTGGAAGATGCGAAAATACACCGACAGCGCCTGCCGTCCACTTCGATCGTGTCCCTCGAGGCGAATCGGCCGTGGCCGAGATAGACGTCCACGCCGATGTCACGGAAGCGGTTCGCGGCATCGTGTGCCGGCTGAGGCCGGCCCGGAGGCGGGGATCAGGGCGACAACAGCTGCGGAACAACCCAGTCGGCAGGGCCGGGAACGTTTCACGATACACTGAAATCGTGCAACGGCTTGCGACCTTGGGAGGGGCAGGGCGGCGTGCTTATGGAAAAATCCCTGGTCAGCATCGTGGTCCCGGCGTGGAATGAAAGGGAGGCGCTCCCACTCTGCCTGTCCCTCCTGCGCGATCAGGAGCCTCCGTGCGAGATCCTGGTCGTGGACGGCGGCAGCACGGACGGGACCGTCGATGCTGCCCGGGCCATCCCTGACGTGAAGCTCGTGCAGGCGCCGCGGGGTCGCGCCAGCCAGATGAATGATGGCGCCCGACTCGCCCGGGGAGACATCTTGTGGTTCCTCCACGCGGACAGCAGGCCGGCCCCGGGTTCGGTGACTGCCATCCGGGACATTCTCCGGGATTCTCAGGTGGCGGCAGGCGCTTTCCGGTTCGTCCTTGACGGCACCAGGCCGGGTTATCGTGTCATCGAAGCCGGGGTGGCCATGCGCACGCGATGGCTGAGACTTCCGCTCGGTGATCAGGGGCTTTTCTTCCGCCGGGCGGACTTCGAGGCGATCGGTGGTTATCCCGACGTCCCGGTGCTCGAGGATGTCTACCTCGTCCGTGACATCCGGCGGAGGGGACGGCTGGCCGTGCTCGACCTCCCGCTCGTGACGTCCTGCCGCCGCTGGGAGGCTCAAGGCCTCGCAGCGACGACGCTCGCAAACCTCACGCTGCTCGTGCTCGACAAGCTGGGCGCCAGCCCGGAACGCCTGGTGCGCATTCGCGCGGGCGGAAGCTCCACGACGAAAAGCCCGGGGGCGCGCGAATGAGCGATACCCGGGAGGTTCTCGTTCTCTTCGCCCGCTTCCCGGAGCCGGGTCGCACGAAGACACGGCTCGTTCCGCTGCTCGGGCCGGAAGGGGCTGCGACCGCCTACCGGCGTGTCGCCGAGGCGACGGCACGCGAGGCTGTCCGGCTGGATCGCCCTGGCATCGAACGTGTGGTCTGCGTCGAGCCCGCCTCGAAAACCGGGGACGTGTCCCGATGGCTCGGCTCCTCCTTCAGCTATCGCCCGCAGGTGGAAGGAGATCTGGGGCATCGCCTCGCGGCATCGTTCGCGGATGTTTTCGCCCGCAGCGCCGCCCGCGTGGTGGTCCTTGGCACCGACTGCCCGGGTCTCGACGCCTCAATCCTCGGACGCGCCTTCGACGCACTCACCTCGCATGACGCCGTGCTCGGACCGGCCGCCGACGGCGGGTATTACCTGATAGGCCTAGCCAGACCCCTTCCGGGAGTCTTCGCGGAGATCACCTGGTCCACGGCCGAGGTCGCCGAGATTTCGTTCCGGCGTCTTCGCGACCTGGGGGCCTCCGTCTCGATACTGGAGGTGCTCCGGGACCTCGACACACCCGAGGACTTCGAAGTCCTGGCGGCCCGGTGGCCTGATCTGCTCAGCAACCTCGTCGGAGACGGGTCAGTCGGCTAGAACACTCGCACCGCCACCCGGCGAGAAGCCGGTCTTCACCCTGGACCCACCGGCGGGCAAGCATCCCCAGGATCCCGCCGTACACCAGGTGGGCCGCCACCACGGTGAGCGGCATGGAGGGCATGTCCATCCCCATGAACCCGATGCCGAGAGCCTTCACGGCCGGGCTCAGCAGGAATCCCAGCCCGAGGAGCTGGCCGTACACCACCGCCCACCACGCCGAACGGCGCCCCAGGACCACCGCGAAGATGATCCCGAAGCATGCGCCGTTCCAGAAGTGGTACAGCCATCCCACCGTATCCGACAGGGGCGAGGGGCCCAGCATGAAGCGGTCGGTGAGCAGCACGCCCATCAGCCTCGGCAGGTCGCCCGGCATGCCCCCCAGGTGGAAGCTGGTCATGCGCACCGCCTCGAGGCCCGCCGTGCCCACGAGACCGGCGCCGGTCCCGGCCAGCAGCCTGCGGGTGAGCCGTGCGTGGCCGCGGAGAAAGCTCGCCGCCAGGGCGAAGGCCAGCACCACAATCGAGGGAATCAGCAGGTGCGTGGCGAGGTACGACATCGTCGCGTAGCCGGCCTGGGCGGCGGGGAAGATGTTCGGCGCGACCCCGGCCATGAGCAGCGCGACGAGCGCCAGGGCCGTTTCCTCGATCCG